>NZ_JBVHHB010000005.1:0-122068 GCF_055561295.1 Kitasatospora sp. NPDC022785
CCTTCAACCGCGACCCCAAGTAACCGCCGTGACAGCGCGGGCCGCGTCCCGCAACCCGCTCCGCCCCAGGGCGGCGTACTCCGACACCGCGTCGGTGTACGCCGCCCCGTCGGCGTCCGGGGGGAAGAGTCTCCAGGGGCAGGGCGTCCCGGGGATGAGTGTCCGGGGAGTGGTGTCCCGTCGTACGGGTGATCCAGTGGCCGGCGGGGATTTGGGCAGGTGTTCGAGTCAATGGGCCTATCTCATATGACTGTTCCCGTTCGTCGGTGGAGATCGTTGCGCAGGGGTAATGCTGAGCCGACCGGGTGGCGGGTGCTGAGAGGACCGCGGTGTGCTTCGCCGTGCCGGTCGGCCTCCTCGACACGTCCAGAAAGGCTCGCCCGGTGACTCAGCCGTTCGAACTGCCCTCCTTCTACGTGCCGCACCCGGCACGCCTCAACCCCCATCTGGAGGAGGCCCGCACCCACTCCACCGCGTGGGCCCGTGAGATGGGGATGCTGGAGGGCTCGGGGATCTGGGACCAGGCCGACCTGGAGGCGCACGACTACGGCCTGCTCTGCGCGTACACCCACCCGGACGCCTCCGCCGAGGCGCTGTCGCTGGTCACCGACTGGTACGTGTGGGTCTTCTTCTTCGACGACCACTTCCTGGAGATCTACAAGCGCACCAACGACCGTGAGGGCGGCAAGGCCTACCTGGACCGGCTGCCGCTGTTCATGCCGGCGGACCCGTCCACACCGATGCCCGAGCCCACCAACCCGGTCGAGGCGGGGCTGGCGGACCTCTGGCGGCGGACCGTGCCGACGATGGGCGAGGACTGGCGGATCCGGTTCGCCGAGAGCACCCGCAACCTGCTCAACGAGTCGCTCTGGGAGCTCGCCAACATCAACGCGGGCCGGATCGCCAACCCGGTCGAGTACATCGAGATGCGCCGCAAGGTCGGCGGCGCGCCGTGGTCCGCCGGGCTGATCGAGTACGCGGCCAACGCCGAGGTGCCGCAGGAGGTTTCGGGCTCGCGGCCGCTGCGGGTGCTGATGGACGCCTTCTCGGATGGCGTCCACCTGCGCAACGACATCTTCTCCTACCAGCGCGAGGTCGAGGACGAGGGCGAGCTGAGCAACGGCATCCTCGTACTGGAGACCTTCCTCGGCTGCTCGACCCAGGAGGCCGCCGAGGCCGTCAACGACCTTCTCACCTCGCGGCTCCAGCAGTTCGAGAACACCGTGTTCACCGAACTCCCGGCGCTGTTCGCCGAAACCGGGCTGGACCCGGCGGGCTGCGCCAAGGTGCTGGCCTACGTCAAGGGCCTCCAGGACTGGCAGTCCGGCGGCCACGAGTGGCACATGCGGTCCAGCCGGTACATGAACGACGGCGGGGCGGCCGCCAAGACGGCCGAGAGCAACTGGTGGGACCCGTACGCGATCGGCGGGGTCGGAACGTCCGCGCTGGACGTGCTCCGGCCCGGCCCGGAGCGTGCATTCCCGGGCGGGCTCGGCGAGTTGGGATCGCTGAGCGGCGCGTTCGGGATCAACACGCTGGACGGTACGCCCGGGTCGCCGGGCGGCGTCGACCCGGCGGTGCGGCGGGCCCGCTCGCACAGCCACGTGCCGTTCCAGCGCGTCGGACCTTCCCAACTGCCTGAGTTCAAACTCCCTTTCAGCGTCGACCTGAGCAGGCACCTGGACACTTCGCGGCGCAACACGCTCGCGTGGGCCGAGAAGATGGGCATGCTGGAGGCGCAGCCGGGCCTGGCCCACTCGGACATCTGGACGGCCGAGAAGGTCGCCGACTACGACTTCCCGCTCTGCTCGGCCGGAATCCACCCGGACGCCACCGCCGACCAACTCGACCTCACCTCGGCATGGTTGACCTGGGGCACCTACGGCGACGACTACTACCCGGTGGTGTTCGGGCGCTCCCGCGACCTGGCCGGCGCCAAGCTCCTGACCGCACGCTTCTCCGAGTTCATGCCGGTCGACGGCGGCCCGGCGCCGGAGCCGGTGAACGCCCTGGAGCGCGGCCTCGCCGACCTGTGGGAGCGGACCGCCGGGCCGATGGCCGCCGACGCCCGGCGGAAGTTCCGCACGGCCGTCGAGGACATGGTGGAGAGCTGGGTCTGGGAGCTCAACAACCAGGCGCAGCACCGGATCCCCGACCCGGTCGACTACATCGAGATGCGCCGCAAGACCTTCGGCTCCGACCTCACCATGAGCCTCTGCCGGCTGGCCCACGACCAGTCCGTCCCGCCCGGGATCTACGAGAGCGGGCCGATGCGCTCGCTGGAGAACGCGGCCGCCGACTACGCGTGCATGATGAACGACCTGTTCTCGTACCAGAAGGAGGTCGAGTACGAGGGCGAGGTGCACAACGCGGTGCTGGTCGTGCAGAACTTCTTCAACTGCGACTACCCGGCCGCCGTCCGCATCGTCGACGACCTGATGCACTCGCGGGTGCAGCAGTTCCAGCACGTGGTGCAGAACGAGTTCCCGGTGCTGTACGACGACTTCGAGCTGGGGCCGGAGGGCCGGGCGCTGCTGGACGGGTACGTCAAGGAGCTGGAGAACTGGCTCGCGGGCATCCTGATCTGGCACCGGGGCTGCAAGCGGTACACGGAGGACGACCTGAAGCGGCACTTCGGGCGGGAGGGGCTCTCGCCTGGGCCCGCCGTGGCGGAGGCGGCGGCGTTGGGGCCGAAGGGCCTGGGGACGTCGGGGGCGCGCGTTGCGGTGGCGGCGGCACCGGCGGGTGGGGGCGTCGGGGCGGGTGTCCCCGCGGGCGTCCCCGCGGGCGTCGGTGCGGGTGTCGGTGTGGCCGAGGCGGCGCCGCGGCCGGGGCTGGTCCCGTCCGGGCCGGCCGGCTTCGGGACGGCGGGGGCGCGGGTGCCGTTCACCGCGGCCGTTCCGGCTGGTCCGGCCGCTTCCGCCGTTCCGGGTATTCCGGGTGTTCCCGGTGTTCCCGGCGGTGCGGTGGGTGCGGCCGGGTAGCGGCTGCTCGCTCCGGGACGGCCCGCCGGTGGGTGCACCGGCGGGCCGTCGCCATCGGCGAGGTGACCCAGGCGTAGCTCGGGGCGCGGCCGGGCGGGGGACTGGCTACTGTGGCGAATCGGGGCAAAACGTCACCAATGCCACAAGAAGAGGTGCAGAGACATGGCCGCGCTACCCGAGGGCACACCCTGCTGGGCCGACGCGATGTTCGCCGACCTGGACGGCGCCAAGGCGTTCTACGGCGACGTGCTCGGCTGGACCTTCGGCGAGAGTTCGTCGGAGTTCGGCAACTACACGACGGCGTACTCCGACGGCAAGGCGGTCGCCGCCGTCGTGCCGCCGATGCCGGGCGAGGACGCGCCGCCGTCCGCCTGGTGCCTGTACTTCGCCTCGCCCGACGCCGCCGCCACCGCGGAGGGCATCCGCGCCAACGGCGGTGAGGTCCTGATGGGCCCGATGCAGGTCGGCGACTTCGGCACCATGGTGATCGGCAAGGACCCGGGCGGCGTCACCTTCGGCGTCTGGCAGGCCGGCAGCCACAAGGGCTTCGAGAAGCAGGGCGCGCCCGGTGCGTACACCTGGGCAGAGGTGCTCACCCGCGAGCCCGGCAAGGCGGACGGGTTCTTCCCCGCCGTCTTCCCGTTCACCGTCAAGAAGATGGACACCGACGAGGTGGACTACAAGATCTTCCACGTCGACGGCCAGCCCGTCATCGGCCGGATGAAGATGGGCCCGGAGGACCTCCCGCCCGAGGCGCCGTCCTACGTCAGCGTGTTCTTCGCCGTGGGTGACTGCGACGCGACCGTCGCCAAGATCACCGAGCGCGGCGGACAGGTGTACGCCGGTCCGATGGACAGCCCGTTCGGCCGGTTCGCGGCGGTCGGCGACCCGCAGGGCGCGGCCTTCGGCATCATCGACCTCGGCACGACGTCCGGGGACATGCCCGTCCTGGCGGACATCTGATGCGCGGGGTGGCCCGGTGAGCAGCGAGCGGACCGACCTGCTGGAGACGCTGGACAAGCACCGCGGCTTCCTGCGCTACACCGTCCGCGACCTCACCGACGAGCAGGCCGCCCGGCGCACCACCGTGAGTGCGCTGTGCCTGGGCGGCCTGATCAAACACGTCATGGGTGTCGAGAGCCGGTGGATGCGGTTCGCGACCGGCGGTGCGGAGGCGATGCGGAGCGAGCCCGTCGACTGGGAGGGCCAGTTCCGGATGGCGGACGGCGAGACGCTGGCCTCGCTGCTCGCCGCCTACGAGCGGGTGGCGCACGAGACCGACGAGCTGATCTCAACCCTGCCCGACCTGGACCTCGCCCACCCGCTGCCGGAGGCGCCGTGGTTCGAACCGGGCGCGAGCTGGTCGGTACGGCGGGTCCTGCTGCACATCATCGCGGAGACGGCGCAGCACGCCGGGCACGCGGACATCATCCGGGAGTCGCTGGACGGGGCGAAGACGATGGGGTGAGGGGCCGGCTCCGGCGTTGGCTCCGGGGCCGGCTGTCGGGCTCCCGGGGCCGGCGCTCGGGCCCGGCCGCAGGGGCCGGCGCTCGGGCGGCGAGCCCTCAAGGGCGGTTGTCCCGGGTGAGCCCTCTCACGCGAGCTGGAGACCGAGCAGCTCGTGCAGAGCCCGGTCGCCGTCCGCCGTCACCCGCAGGGCCCGGCCTGAACCGATCCGCTCCACCCAGGCCCGGTCCAGCGCCGTCCGGCACAGTGCAGCACCGAGCGCCCCGCCGAGGTGGGTGCGGCGCTCCGTCCAGTCCAGGCAGCCGCGCACCACCGGGCGGCCGCCGCCGTGCCCCGCCCGGGCGGGCAGCTCGATGCCGGCGCCGGCCAGCCACTCCCGCCCGCGCTCGGTGACGGCGAGCCCGGCGTCGTCCGCCACCAGGCCACGGGCCAGCGCGGCGTCGGTGACGGCCACGCCGAGGCGGCCGGCCAGATGGTCGTAGCAGGTCCGGGCGCGGGCCTCGGCGCTCAGCCGGGTGGACTCGCGCAGATTGCGCGGGGCCCTGGCGGGGGCCGTCGCGGTGGCCGCGGTCTCCGCGAAGACGGTGAGGTCCTCGATCAGCGCCGCCGCCTCCGGGCCGGCCAGCCGGACGTACCGGTGGCGCCCCTGGCGCTCCTCGGCCAGCAGGCCGCCGGCGATCAGGCGGGACAGGTGCTCGCTGGCCGTGGACGGCGCGACACCGGCGTGCCGGGCCAGCTCGCCGGCGGTCCAGGCCCGGCCGTCGAGCAGGGCGGTGCAGAAGGCGGCGCGGGTCGGGTCGGCGAGCAGTCCGGCGAGCTGGGCGAGTGGCATGGGTCCATGGTGCCCCGGGCACGGTTCGGCCGGGGCCGAAACGTTCCGCTCCTACCGTGGCGTGCATGAGCACCCCGAGTACCTCCGAGCCTGCCGAGACCTCCGAGCCTGCCGAGACCTCCGAGGCCTCCGAACAGGCCACTGATCGTGGCTTCGAGCGGCACTCCGCGCGGGCCGCCACCGTGGTCGCGCGGGCCCGCGTCGCCGAGTCGGCGTACCACGCGGGCCCGGTGGGCGACCTGCGCCCCGTTGCGGAAGAGGTCGGGCCGTGACTCCGTTCGCCGCGCTCCACCACCGCCCCGGCGAGCCGCTGCTGCTCCCCAACGCCTGGGACCACGCCTCCGCCGCCGCCCTCGCCGAGCAGGGCTTCGCCGCGATCGGCACCACCAGCCTCGGCGTGGCCGCGGCCGCCGGTCTGCCCGACGGCGCCGCCGCCACCCGCCGGGAGACCGTCCGGCTCGCCCGCCGGCTCGGGCGCGGGCGGTTCCTGCTCACGGTCGACGTCGAGTCCGGATTCTCCGACGATCCAGCCGAAGTAGCCGATCTGGCAGCAGAGTTGGCTTCGTTCGGGGTGGCCGGAGTCAACCTGGAGGACGGCCGTGCGGACGGGACGCTCGCGCCCGTCGCCGTGCATGCCGCGAAGGTCGCGGCCGTGAAGGCCGCCGCCCCCGACCTCTTCGTCAACGCCCGCACCGACACCCACTGGCTCGGGACCGCCGACCCCGGGCGGGAGACCGTCCGGCGTCTCGCCGCCTACCAACAGGCGGGCGCGGACGGCGTGTTCGTCCCGGGGCTGGCCGACCCGGCGGCCATCGAGGCGCTGGTCGGGCGGCTCCGCGTCCCGCTCAACATCCTCCACGGCCCGGCCGGCCTGCCGCTGAGCCGGCTCGCGGACCTCGGCGTCGCCCGGGTCAGCCTCGGGTCGCTGCTCTACCGGGCGGCGCTGGCCGCCGCCGTGCAGACGGCGGTGGCCGTCCGGGAGGGCGGGGCCGGACCCGTGGCGGGCGCGGTGCCGGCGTACGCGGCGGTCGCGGCGCTGCACCTCGACGACGCCGCGGGAGGGGGTGCGAGCGGCATCTGACGAGCCAATAGCTAAACCATCGACATATCCCAATGATTGACCTATGCTCCCGATCATGGGAAACCGTCAACTACAGGAGCCGACCAGGCTCGTGCTCACCGCGCTGGCCGACGCCCCGCGGCACGGCTACGCCATCGTCCAA
This sequence comes from Kitasatospora sp. NPDC022785, assembly GCF_055561295.1. Taxonomy (NCBI): domain Bacteria; kingdom Bacillati; phylum Actinomycetota; class Actinomycetes; order Kitasatosporales; family Streptomycetaceae; genus Kitasatospora; species Kitasatospora sp. NPDC022785. The sequence continues at coordinate 6,507 of NZ_JBVHHB010000005.1, forward strand.
GAGGTTCTGGCCATCTCCGGCGGCCGGACCAAGCTCCTCACCGGCACCCTCTACACCGCGCTGGACCGGCTCCTCCAGCAGGGGCTGATCCGGATCGACCACGAGGAGGTCGTCGCCGGGCGGCTGCGTCGCACCTTCGCCCTCACCGAGGACGGCCGCGGGGTGCTGGCCGAGGAGACGGAACGCCTGCGCGCCGGGGTCGTCGAGGCCGAGCGCCGGCTCGCCCTCGGCCGCCGCCCCGGCCTCCAGGCGAGCTTCATGCGGCTCGCGCCGGCCGGGGGTGCGGCATGAGCGCCTCCTCCCCCCACCTCGGCACGCCCACCCGGCTCCCGCTGCTCGGCCTCTACCCCGCCAAGTACCGGGCCGCGAACGGCGAGGAGATCGTCGCCGTCCTCGCCGAGTCCCTCCAGGGCGCCGACCGCCGCACGGTGCTGCGCGAATGGGCCACCGTCGCCGCGCACGCCGTCCGGCTGCGCACCCGGCTCAGCTCCAGCGACCCGGCCGGCCGGTTCCTCGCCGGCGCCGCACCGTTCCTGCTGGCCGGCGGGGCGGGCCTGGCCATGGTCCACCTCCTGCTCGGGCTCTTCCTGCCCGACCAGTTCGGCGACGAGGGCCACCCCGCCGCCCGGGTCGCGGTGGGGGCGGCGCAGACCGTTCCGTGGATCCTCGCCCTGGTCTCCGCGGGATCCGGCCGCTGGGGAGCGGCCCGGCTCCTCGTCCTGGCCGGCACCCTCGTGCGGACCGCGGCCGCCGCGGCCTTCTTCGCCCACGAGAGCCTGGCGCTGTTCCAGTACCTCCCCCTGGCCGGCTTCTGGCTCCTCCTCGGCGCGCTGCTCCTCGCCCCGCCGGACGGCATCGACGTCACCCGTCGTGCCCGCTCCGAGATGGTGGCCACCGCGCTCGCACTCGCCCTGCCGATGGGCGCGATCGCCGTCATCTGGCCCTGGCCGGAGGAGGGCCTGGCTGTCGACCACGTCTTCTCGGACGCCAACCGCACCCTGCTGGACGTGTCCACCGCCTGGCCGGCCGTGGTGATGAGCATCGCCCTGCTGCTCAACCTCGCCCGCCGCGACACCGACCGCGTCCGCGCCGCCGGAGTCGCGCTGGCCGTCCTGCCCTGGACGGTCATGCTGGCACCGCCCTACTACTGGCGGCCGCCGTTCAGCGGGCCCGACCTGCTGCGCAACCTGCTCGTCGTGGTCGGCCTGCTGGTCCTCACCGCCACCGTGGCCGCCACCCGTCACCGGGTCGCCGCCTCGACGGACCCGGTCGAACCGGCCTGATTGTTTCCACGGCCCGGCCGTTGCGCCGGTCCGACCGTGCCGGCGGCCTGGCCGTTGCGCTGGTCCGACCGTGCCGGCGGCCCGGCCGTGCCGGCGGCCTCCCCGCTCCCGGGCCTCGGCCCGAGCGGGAGGCCGGTGGTGTTCCGGCGGCTGCCAGGTGGCGGCGTCAGTGGGCAGCGCGCTCGTCGGTGCCGGGGATCTTGGCGGTGCTGAGGGCGATGCGGTTCCAGGTGTTGATGGTGAGGATCATGGCCAGCAGGCGGGCCAGTTCCTCCTCCGTGAAGTGGGCGGCGGCGAGGGCGTAGACGTCGTCCGGGACACCGCCCTGGCCGATGAGCGTGACGGCCTCGGTGAGGGCGAGGGCGGCGCGTTCCTGCGCGGTGAAGAAGTGGCCGGCGTCCTTCCAGACGGCGATCATGTGCAGCCGCTCCTCGCTCTCGCCGGCCTTGCGGGCGTCCGAGGTGTGCAGGTGGAGGCAGTAGGCGCAGCCGTTGAGCTGCGAGGCGCGGATCTGCACCAGCTCGACGAGGGCCGGGTCGAGGCCCTCGCGGGCGGCGGCGTCGAAGCCGATCAGGGCCTTGAAGGCCTTCGGGGCTGCGGTGGCGAAGTTGATGCGGGGGTTCGTCATGACCACGAATCTATGGGCTGACAGACCGGTGGAAAAGGGCATTTCCAGGGTGGAAGCATGGGTCAATTCCGCGTGAGGGTGAGGAGTTGCTCGTCCGGGCCGAGCGTCCGGCCGCGGGCGAAGGCGGCGTCGAAACCGCCGGCGCCGAGGCGCTCGCGGGCCCGCTCGGCGGCGCGGTCCACGTCGACGCGCTCGGCCCGGGGGAGCGGGGAGCCGACGGAGCCGGGGAGGGCGGCGGCCGTGCCGAGCAGGGCGGCGGCCTCGTAGTCCCCGGCGATCTCGGCGAGTGCGCCGAACTGCTCGGAGGCCTTCAACTGGCCCCAGCGGTCGCCGAGTTCGGCGTAGAGAGCGGCACTCCGGGCGGCGTTGCGGCGCAGCTCCTCGAGATCGCCCCGGTAGAGGGCCAGGGTGGCGCGGGTGCTGAACGCGGCGGTCCACTTCGTCCACGACTCCCTGAACGCGGGCGGGACGGCGTTCGAGGTGGTGGACTTGGCGCTCGGCCCCTTCGCGCCGTAGTCAGCGTCCGGTATCCCCGTGATCCCGCGATCCCACGGTCCCGTAGTGAGAAGCCGGCTCGCGAACCGCCGCCTGGAGCAGCCCGTAGCGGTAGTCCGTACGGGCGAGGGCCCCGACTGGGTGAGCAGTCGGGGCCCTCGTGGGGTGTTCTCGACCGGCGGCACAAAGGCCCTGGGGATCGGCTGTCGTCCTCGCACCGGTGGGCTGCCGGTGGATCGCCGACAGTCGTGACCCATGGTCAGTCGAACAGCCGCGCGCTGTCGCCCCCGAGCCACTTGTCGCTCACGATGGTGTCAGGGGGAACGACCTCCGGATAGCGGTCCGCGAGGTATTCCTGCTGGACCTCCTCGCCGGTCCTTCGATCCGCGACGGTCTTGACGCCGCTCAGCTTCATCTTTTTCAGGGTCCCGATGGACTCCCCCAGGATGAGGGCGTTGAACGCCTTGATCGCCTGAGCGGATTGCTGAACGCTGTCACGACTGACGATCCCGCGGTTCACGTTGATCATCGTGTTGGTGTACATGGCGCGCGGGTCCCGTCCGACGAATTCACGGCTGGCGTCACCGATGCTGTCGAAGAACAGGTCTGCCGCGCGCTCCGGCCAGCATTCGGTGATGATCCTGAAGGCGACAATCAGCCCCGTGGCGCTGGAATGGCACTGCTTTCCTTTGCTCACCAGTCGGAGGATCCGCTCCTCCTCGATGGGCCATTCGCCGACCAGCTGCTGCAACTGGTCGGCGGTGAGGCGCCCACTGGTCCAGCGCGTCCAGTGGACGCCGGCGGTACGGTTGGAGAGGATCTTCAGCGCCGCCCCGTAGACGTTGGCATTGCTCTGCTTCATGTCGGTGATCTGTGCGACGAAGTCGCCCGCGGTGCGGATGCGGCCGCCGTCGATTGCGGCGAAGGTTTCCGGGTCGAGGTTATACGTGACCTGCGCGATGACGGTCATACCGGTCTCGATGAGTGCGGCGGCGCGGTGCTGACCGTCGATGAGGCAGCCGTGTGAGTCGAGGGCGAATCCCTGATGCGTCGTGCGGAACTGTCCACCGCGCAGAATGCTCTTGAATTTGTCGATGTTGGACCGCTTCAGGGGGACGCGATTGCACGTCCTCTTCTCCATCCATCCTGAGCACTTTTCGGGCGTTACCTCGATGATCTCACTGTAAACGGGCAGATTCTTGCCAAGGTCCCTGGTCACGGCGCCGTCCCTCGAATGTGCATGCCGAAGCTCCTGCAGTCCCGCGGATCGCGCGCCTCTCTGCGCGTCCCACTCCGGGCACGTTAGGAGGAGGAGGTGTGGCTGGCGGCGGATGTCGCAACTTGGCCAGCATTTGATCATTTGGTCATAAGAGCCGACGTCTCTGGCCCGGCTTTCGACCGGATCTCTCTCGCGATGCCGGCCGTGCGGCGGGCCCGCGCATGCTCGCCCCGAAGCCGTCGAGGACCAAGGCGCTGGGCCGTCCGGTGTGCGGCGGTGTCCTTCTCGGACGGTGGTCCAGGACCGGTACCGACTCCAGGGTCACGGTGCTCGCTGTATCGAGCGAGGCGAGGTCCTTCCAGGTCAGGGGCGTTGGCGTCGACCGAGCGGCGGGAGCTCGATCGAGGCGACCGCGATGCTCGAGGGGCCGGCCTCGGTCAGGCGGCCGAGGCGCTCGTCCGGCGAGACGATCGGACATCTTTCCAAGACTGAAGGATATTCAGAGGATCGCTCGACCTTCCTAGAGTTGAGGACATCAGAAGCCGACCCGGCAGCGGGCCGGACGATCCGGAAGGAAGAACTCCCATGCGCGCAGTCATCCAGAAGTCCTTCGGCGGCCCCGAGGTCCTCGAGACGGTCGAGACCGAGCGTCCCGCCCCGCTCGGCGGCGAGGTGCTCGTCCGGGTGCACGCCAGCGGGGTCAACCCGGTTGACCTGGCAGTCCGTTCGGGTGCGTACCCGCTGCTCGGCGAGCCGCCCTACGGGGTCGGCTGGGACATCTCCGGTGTGGTCGAGGAGGTCGGCCCCGGGGCGCGGTTCAAGGTGGGTGACGAGGTGTTCGGAATGCCCTTCTTCCCCCGCGCCGCCACCGGATACGCCGACTACGTCGCCGTGCCGTCCCGGCAGGTGGCCCGCAAGCCCGCCACGCTCGACCACGTGCAGGCCGCCGCCATCCCGCTGGCCGCCCTCACCGCCTGGCAGGGTCTGGTCGACGCGGCGCAACTGTCCGAGGGGCAGCGGGTGTTGATCCACCGCGCGGCCGGCGGTGTCGGCCACTTCGCGGTCCAGATCGCGAAGGCCCGCGGCGCCCACGTCATCGCTCTCGCCAGCGAGCCCAAGCACGAGTTCCTGCGCGGCCTGGGCGCCGACGAGGTCATCGACTACCGGACCGTCGACTACACCGAGGTGGTGCGCGACGTCGACGTCGTCTTCGACTCGTCCTCCGAGGGGACCCGCGCCCTGTCGGTGCTGCGGCCCGGCGGCACCCTGGTCAGCATCATGGAGCACTTCAGGCTGGACCTGGCGGCCGAGATCGAGGCGGCCGGGCGGAAGTTCGCGGGCGTCTCGGTCGAGCCCGACTACGCCTCGCTGGAGGCGATCGCCGCCCTCGTCGACGCCGGCCGGATCCGTCCGCACGTCGCCGAGACCTTCCCGCTCGACGACGCAGCCAAGGCCCACGAGCTGGTCGGCTCGGGGAGGGTGCAGGGCAAGGTCGTCCTCACCGTCGCCTGAACGGGACGGGGATGGACGGGAGCGGTGCCGGACGGGATCCGACGGGGGTGGGTCCCGTCCGGCGCCGGACAGCGGTGGGGGAGTGGCGTGACGGGGGTGGGTGAGTGGCGGGGCGGGGGCAGGGTCCTAGGGTAGGGCCGAGAACGGTGAACGGGGGGAATGCCATGGACATCCTGACCGAGGCGCTCGGCTCCATGAGGACCGGACACCCCACGTCCGTCCGTACCGAGGGCCGCGCCCCCTGGGGGCTGCGTCTGCCCCCGGTCGCGGGCGCCGGCTTCCACGTCGTGCTGCACGGCACGTGCTGGCTGATCCCGCTCGGGTGCGCCTCCAGCCAGGAGCCGATCGCCCTCAGCCCCGGCGACGTGGTCTTCCTACGGGACGGCAGCGGCCACGTCCTCGCCGACCACCCCGCGACGCCCGCCGAGCCGGAACGGCCCGACCAGTACCGGCCGAGCACCCCGATCGGCACGGTCACCCTCGGCGGTGACGGCCCCCGGACCAGCCTGCTCTGCGGCAACTACCACCTGGACCAGGGGCGCCCGCACCCGCTGGTGCGCAACCTGCCCGAGGTCATCCACCTGGCCACCGGGCAGGGACGGCACCCCGAGCTGACCGCCGCCGTCCAACTCCTCGGCGCCGAACTGGAGAACCCCCGGCTCGGATCGACCGGGATCGTCCCCGCGCTGATCGACTCGCTGCTGCTGTACATCCTGCGCGCCTGGTTCGAGGACCAGCCCACCGTGACCGCCGTCGGCTGGGCCGCCGCCCTCAGCGACTGCGCCGTCGCCCCGGCCCTGGCCGCCATCCACGAGACCCCCTCGACCCCGTGGACCGTCGAGTCGCTGGCAGGCCGGGTCGGCCTCTCCCGCGCCGCCTTCGCCCGCCGCTTCACCAACCTCGTCGGCGAACCGCCGATGGCCTACCTCACCCGCTGGCGCCTCACCACCGCCGCCCGGCTCCTCCGTGAGTCCGAGGCCCCGCTCACCTCCATCGCCACCCAGGCCGGCTACGGCTCCGAGTACGCCTTCGCCAAGGCCTTCAAGCGCGAGTACGGACAGGCCCCCGGCGGCTACCGCCGCGACACCCGCGACACCCGCGTGGCCTGACCGGCCTGGGCCACGTCGTCCTCACCGTCGGCCTCGTCCTCTTCTTCACCCTGCTCGGCAAGCGCCTCAAGGCGACGGAGCCGGCCGCGGTCGACAAGGTCTGAGCAGCAGCCGGCGCCGCTCGCGGAGCGCCGGAGGCCCCGGCCGCCTGAGCTGCCGGGGCCGCCCAGGGTCACGGGACGCCGGCCGGCTCCGCCGCCACCGGCAGGGCCTTGAGCCGGCTGACGGGGGAGAGGACCAGCCCGATCACGACGAGGGCGGAGGCCGCGGCCGCCACGGTCAGCGCGTTCTCCGCACCGATCCGGCCGGCGAGCACGCCGGCGGACAGGCCGCCGAGGGCGCCACCGCCGAACAGCAGGGTCCGGAACGCCGCCGTCATCCGTCCCATCATCGCCTGCGGGGTGAGGGCCTGGCGCAGGCTGACGATGATGACCCCGGCCACGCCCAGCCCCAGGTACGTGGTGAAGAAGGACAGCACGAACATCGTGATCACCACCGGCCGGGGCCCGGCGGCGACGGCGATCAGAGTGGGCCCGAGCAGCAGCGCCGACTGGGCGATCAGATAGACCCGGCCGAGCGGGAACCGCGCGATGACCCTGCGGGAGACGAGCGCGCCGATCAGCCCGCCCACGGAGGCCGTCGCGAAGACCGCGCCGAGCGTGGCCGAGCCGAGGTGGAGGTCGTTGGTGCCGTGCAGCAGGAACATGGTCCAGACGGTGACCATGGAGAAGTTGCAGCAGAAGCCGACGAGCGCCAGGGCCCGCAGGACGCCGTCGCGCATCACCCAGCCCAGCCCGTCCCGGAGTTCGCGCACCAGGTGCCGGTCCGCGGCCGGCTCGGGGCGCGGCTCGGGGGTGCGGATCAGCAGCAGCGACACGAGGGACAGCGCGTACGAGCAGGCGTCCACGACCAGGGCCACGGGTGCGGTGAGCGCCGACACCAGGAGCCCCGCGAGCCCGGGCCCGGCAACGTCGGCGGCGGAGGAACTGGTGCCCATCCGGGCACTGGCCTCCACGTAGTGCTCGGGCTTGCGCACCAGCACCGGCACGTACGACATCCAGCTCACGTCGTAGGCCACCGACGCGATGCCGACGGCGCAGGCGATCACCAGCAGGACGGTCAGGTCGAGGGCGTGCCACCAGTACAGCAGCGGGACCAGCGCGACGAGGACCAGCCGGACGAGGTTGGCGCCGACCATGACGGGCCGGCGCCGCACCCGGTCGGTCCAGACCCCGATCAGCAGGGCCAGCCCGAGGTACGGGACGAGCTGCAGGAAGCGCAGCAGCCCGACCTGCTCGTCGGTGGCGTGGAAGGCGCGGATCGCCGTCAGCGGCAGGGCGAGGTTGGTGACCTGGGTGCCGAGCAGCGAGACCGTCTCGCCGAGCCAGAACTTGAGGAAGTCGCCGTTGCGCCACAGGCTCTCGGGTGGCGCCGGCGCCGGCGCAGGATCAGCGGTGGCGGTGGCGGTGGCGGTGGCGGTGGCGGTGGCGGTGGCGGTGGTGTCGGGGCCGGGGTCGGGGGCGCTGCCGGCCGGAGTGGGTCCGGCCGAAGTCGCGGTCATCGGGCTCCTCCCGCCAGCTCGGCGACCGTGCCGGCCACCGCGTCGACCTCGTCCTCGGTGTTGTAGTAGTGCGGCGACAGCCGCAGGCACCACTCCACGTCCTTGTCGGCGAAGTCGAACTGCGCGAACTCCCGGAAGCTCAGCGCCGAGTTGATCCCGCGCGCGTCCATCGCCGCCTTGAACGGCCGCGGCTGCCACCCGTCGATCGCGAAGGTGACCAGTGCGGCGGGGGTCGGACCACCGTCGAGCACCCGGACGCCGGGCAGCCCGGCCAGGTGCGAGCGCAGCCGCCCGGCCAGGGCGGGGGTGCGCCAGGAGATGGGCTCGATCCCCACCCGCAGTGCGTAGCGGACGGCGGCCGCGCAGCCGAGCACGGTGGCGTAGGGGAACTCCCACTCCTCGAAGCGGGCCGCGGTGTCGACCGCCCGGTAGGTGTCGGGACCGGTCCAGCGGGCGCCGTACATGTCGATGAACAGCGGCTCGTAGCCGGCCGCGAGCACCCGGTCGGAGACGTACAGGAAGCCCGAACCGCGCGGTCCGCGCAGGAACTTGCGACAGGTCGCGGTGAGCAGGTCACAGCCGATCCGCTCGACGTCGATCGGGTACTGGCCGACCGACTGGCAGGCGTCGACCAGGTACAGCAGGTCGAGTTCGCGGCAGTGGCGGCCGATCTCGGCCACCGGTTGGACCAGGCCGGAGTTGGTCGGCACATGGGTGACGGCGACCAGCCGAGGGCGTCGGGCGCGCATCAGCGCGGCCATCGCCTCGACGTCGACGCCGCTGCCGTCCGGGCGGTCGGGCGCGTGGACGACCTCCACGCCGTGGCGCCGGCGCAGTGCGAGGAAGGCGATCTGGTTGGAGATGAAGTCGTTGCGCGTGGTGAGGACGACGTCGCCGGGGCGGAAGTCGATCGCGGACAGGGCCTTGGTGTAGGCGTGGGTGGCGCTGCCGGCGAAGGCGATGTTGCCGGGCCGGGCGTTGATGAGCTCGGCGACCGAGGCGTGGAAGTCGGCGACCTCGGCGGCCCGGGCCGCCGAGGCCTCGTAGCCGCCGATGGCGGCCTCAAGGCTCAGGTGGTCGAGCATCGCGCTGAGGACCGGACGGGCCATCAGGCCGCAGCCTGCGTTGTTGAAGTGGATCACCGAGTCGCAGCCGGGGGTGTCGGCCCGCAGGGCGGCGATGTCGAGGAGCGGTTCCGTCGCTGGCGCGAAAGCGCTATCCTGGTTCTTCATGTCTGACGGTAGCAGTACTGAGACCTTGGTGGCGATCCTCCGGGCGGAGATCGCCGCACTCACCCCGGGCGACCGGCTACCCAGCAGCCGCGACCTGATCGCCCGTCACGGGGTCGGACCGGTCACCGTGTCCCGTGCGATCGCGCTGCTCGCCGCCGAGGGAGTGGTGGTCACCCGCCCCGGCAGCGGCACCTACGTCGCCGCCCGTAGAACGCCCCGCGGCGACACCGCGCCGGACACCTCCTGGCAGTCCGTCGCACTGGCCGGCCGCGACCACGATCCCGGCGCCGATCCCGGCGCCGAGTCGTCCGTGGCCGACGGAGCGTCAGAGCCTCTGCCCGCCGGGACCATCACGCTCTCCGGCGGCTACCTGCACGAGAACCTCCAGCCCACCCGCGCGCTCGGCGCCGCCCTCGCACGCGCCGCCCGCCGGCCCGACGCCTGGCACCGCGCCCCTGCGGCCGGCCTGGCGCCCCTGCGCGCGATCTTCGCGCGGCAGGCCGGCAGTGGCGTGAGCCCCGAGGACGTACTGGTCACCGGCGGTGGCCAGGGCGCGCTCTCCATGCTGTTCCGCGCCGTCGCCGCGCCCGGCAGCCCGGTGCTGGTCGAGTCGCCCACCTACCCCGGGGCGCTCGCCGCCGCCCGCGCCGCCGGTCTGCGTCCGGTACCCGTCCCGATCGACGACGACGGGGTCCGGCCCGACCTGCTGGCCGACGCCTTCGCCATGACCGGAGCCCGGCTGTTCTACTGCCAGCCGACCTTCCACAACCCCACCGGCGCCGTGCTCGCCACCGAACGCCGCCACCAGGTCGTGGACGTGGCCCGGGCCGCCGGAGCGTTCCTGATCGAGGACGACTTCGCCCGCCACCTCGGCCACGGCCGCCCGGTGCCGCGCCCCCTCGTCGCCGACGACCGCGACGGCACCGTCGTCCACCTGACCTCGCTGACCAAGCCGGCCTCACCCAGCCTGCGGATCGGCGCCCTGATCGCCCGCGGCCCCGTGATGCGGCGCCTGCAGGGGATGCGACTGGTCGACGACTTCTTCATCGCCCGCCCGCTCCAGGAGGCGGCCGTCGAACTGCTCAGCACCCCCGCCTGGGACCGCCACCTGCGGGCCCTGGCCACCGCGCTGCGCGAGCGCTGCACCGTCCTGGCCGACGCGCTCGCCCGCGAACTCCCCGACTGGACCCTCGCCCGCATCCCGGCCGGCGGCCTCCACCTCTGGCTCCGGCTCCCGCCCGCGCTCACCGACACCGCAGTCGCCGAAGCCGCCCGCGCCCACGGGGTCTCCGTCAACGCCGGCCGACGCCACTTCCCCGCCGAAGCACCCGCCGCCCACCTGCGCCTCGGCTTCGCCGCCGCCGCCGACCCCGCCGACCTCGCCACCGCCGCCCGCCGCCTCGCGACGGCCGCCCACACCCTCGCCCCCTGCGGGTGAGCCGCCTGCGGGCCGGCCACCGTTGTCGGCCGCTTCCGGTATCAATGGGCGCGGAAGCGGTCACCGGCCACGGCCGGGGCGGAACAGACGCAACAGGGGGCGGGGAAGCGAGTGACCGATCAGGAGGTGTTCGTGCTGGGTGACGACCTGCACGCCCTGGAGCCGACCGCGTTCGAGACGGAGGCGGAGTTCCAGGAGTTGCTCGCGCGCCACCCGCGGGTGCTGGACTTCGGTGCGCTGGCCGACGGCCGGCCGCTGCGTCTGGTGCTGGTGGCACGGGAGATGGGTGTCCCGACCAGCGCGGACGGCGGCCCGGCGTACCGGCTGGACCACCTCTTCGTCGACGCCGACGGCGTCCCGACGCTGGTGGAGGTCAAGCGCGCGAGCGATACGCGCATCCGGCGCGAGGTGGTGGGCCAGATGCTGGACTACGCGGCGAACGGCGCGCGGTACTGGCCCGGCGCGCTGCTCCGGCGCTCCTTCGAGGAGACCTGCCGGGCGGACGGCCGGGAGCCGGACGACGCGTACCGGGACCTGCTCGGCGACCGCTCCCCGGAGGAGTTCTGGACGACCGTCGAGGAACGGCTGGCCGCCGGGCAGATGCGGCTGCTGTTCGTCGCGGACCGGATCCCGCTGGAGCTGAGGGCGATCGTCGAGTTCCTCAACAGGCAGCTGCGGCAGACCGATGTGTACGCGGTCGAACTGACCCAGTACGGCGGCGGCGGAGACCTCCGCGTCCTCGTCCCGCGCATCCACGGCGAGGTCGCCACGGCGGCGAAGTCGCCCTCCCGCCGCGGCATCACGCAGCGGACCACGCGTGCCGACATGGACGCGGCGATACGGGCCCGACTCGCCCCGGGGCCACGGCGGATCGCGGCCGCACTGCTCGACCACGCCGCGGCCAACGGCCGCCTGGAGGGCGGCACGGCCAAGTACCCGAGCATGTCCGTCTACTATCCCGCCGCCGGCCGGCAGGTGCCGGTCTGGACGCTCTCCCTGTACGACGGCCCCGCGAAGGAGGACCTCGCCTTCAGCTTCGGATCGATCACCCACCACCTCGGCGCCGACCGCGCGGCCGCCTTCGCGGCGTCCCTGCCGGCCGTCCCCGGTCTGGCCGAGAAGCTGGAGGCGCAGCGGGGGAAGGGCTACAAGGGCTGGCCGTCGGCACCCCTGGCCGCCCTGGCGGCCCACGACGGAGCCGTCGAGGGGATTCTGGCCGCGATCCAGCAGCTCATGGACGCTCCGGAGGCGTCCTGACGAGACCGGTCAGGAACGCGCCCCACCCGCCTCGGGTGACCGGCCGTCATCGGCGCTGATGCGCACAGGACGCGGACGTGCGAAGGATCGGGCATCTCGACGGGGCCGTCCATCGAGGTCCGGACCTCGATGGACGGCCGGCGCGCGGTATGGCGGCCCGGAAGCCGGGGAAGGAGCCCCGGCGACGGAGGCCCGGGCATGCTCAGTGCTCGGTGGGTCGAGTGGCCGCGCTCCGCAGTGCGTCGAGCAGTCTGTGCAGCGCGGGTTGGGCGGATGACGGCTCCCGCACCGCTGCGTAGATCGCCCGCACCGGCTCCGGATTGCGGACCTCGCGCACGACTACGGCGGGATGGCGGTTGCCCAGTCCCATCTCCGGAATCAGGCTCACCCCGAGCCCGGCGGCGACGAATCCCTGTGCAGTGGCGTAGTCCCCGCTCTCGACGACGAAGTCCGGGCTGAAGCCGGCCGAGCCGCAGGCCTCCAGAACGGGGTCCAGACAGGGGCCCGGCTGGTCGCTGCCGACCCACGGCTCATCGGCGAGGTCGGTCAGGTCGAGCTCATGCTTCGCGGCAAGCCGGTGACCCGCGGGCAGGACGGCGACATACCTGTCGTCGGCCAGGTGCACGAACCGGATGCCGTCGACGGACACCTTGTCCCGTGGCCGGACCACGAGGGCCATGTCGGCCCGACGCTCCTTCACCTCCACCAGTGAATCCTCGGGATCACTCAGTCTGAGTTCGATCTGAACACCGGGCTGCTCGCGGCGGAGCGCTGCCACGGCGGGGGCCACCATCGTCGCCCCCGCCGAGGCGAAGTACCGGACCACCACCCGGCCCGTCCGCCCGGCCCGCAGCTCGGCGAGCGCGGTCTCCGCCTCGGCGACGTGTCTGCCGATGACGGCCGCGTACGCGGTGAGCAGCCGCCCGGCCTCCGTGGGCCGCACGCCCCGCCCGGTCCGCTCCAGCAGCCCGATCCCCGCCTCCTTCTCCAGCGCTGCCATCTGCTGGCTGACGGCGGAAGGCGTGTACCCGAGATTCCGCGCTGCCGCGGTGACCGATCCACTGGTGACCACAGCCCTCAGCACCTGCATACGCCGCATATCAAGCATGTAGAACAGCTTAACTCTGCATCCAGATCTTTTCGCTTGTCTTACGACGACCGGCGGGGCACCGTACGGGAAGGAACAACCCACCAGGAGGCGGACAGTGCTCAGCGGCTCACGCGGAACCCCCCTACGCATGGCCGTCCTGGCCCTGCTGTGGGGATCGGGCTTCCTCTGGATCAAACTCTCCCTGGCCGGCGGCCTGTCCCCGCTCCACATCACCGTCATCCGCTGCGCGCTGGGAGCGGGAGTGCTGCTGGTCCTGGCCCGCCCCGGCGTCCGGGGCCTCCCACGCGACCGCAGGACCTGGAGTCACCTCGTGGTGGCCGCCTTCTTCTGCAACGTCCTGCCGTTCTTCCTCTTCGGTATCGGCGAACAGAGCGTCGACTCGGGCGTGGCCGGCGTGCTGAACGCCACAACTCCCTTGTGGTCCTTGGCCATCGGGGTCGCGCTCGGCACGGAGCGCGGTATCCGTCCGGTCCGCCTCATCGGCCTCCTGCTCGGCTTCGCAGGTACGGTGCTCATCTTCGCCCCGTGGCAGAAGGCCGGCCTGACCGGCTGGGGCGTGCCGGCCCTGCTCGCCGCAGCCCTCAGCTACGCGGTGGCCTTCGCCTACATGGCCCGACACCTCATCGGCCGCCGGACCGCCCCGCTCGCCCTCTCGGCGGCCCAACTCCTCGCTGCGACAGGCCTGACCACCCTTGCCCTTCCCGCAGGCACCACGACCCCGTCCGCCCCCACCCTCACCGCGGTGGCCGCCGTCGCCATCCTCGGAGTCTTCGGCACGGGCATCACGTTCCACCTCAACTCCCGGCTCATCGCCGACGAGGGCCCCACCACCGCGGCGACCGTCGGCTATCTGCTGCCGGTGGTCTCGGTGGCCCTGGGCGCGATCGTCCTCCACGAACAGGTGAGCCTGCGCGTCATGACCGGCATGGCCCTGGTGCTCGTCGGCGTCGGGATGACGCGCACTCGGAAGTCCGGCCACGCCCGGTCCGGCGCCGAAGTGCCGCAGCAGAGCGCCGGCTCGGGCATCCGATGAAATCGACGACGCATGCCGATCACCCCGGCGGAAAGCCGACCGCCGATACGACCCCCGACTCGTAAGCGGCGATCACCAGCCGGGCGAGGTCGCGGGGACGAGGCATCGAGACCAGCACCCCAGGCCGGGATCAGGACCCTGCAGCCGTGCCCTTCGCTGTCCGCTCTGTCCGGTCATCGGGATGATGATCCGGTGCGCGACCATCCCGAGCGGCGCGCCGACGATCCCGCCGACCGCCCCGAGCGCGGCCACGGACGTCACCACCATGGCGATCACCTGGCGCGGCGTCATGCCGATCGACTTGAGCATCCCCAGGTCCTTGCGCTGCTCGCGGGTATTGAGGAGCACCGTGTCGAACACACCGAGGCTGGAGACGGTGATCAGCATCAGGGTGAGCGTCGACACCACGCTGATGACCCGCGCAGCGCCGGGATGAGCGCGGACAGCGCGACGAGTACCGGCATCCCGATCAGCACGACCGGATAGACCCACGTCGGGACGATCGCCTTGTCGATGACAAGATCGTTGCCGAAGAACGCCTGGTGCACCTCGAACGCCCAGATCGCCGAGGCGACGTTCATCAGCGGCGCGACCGTCAAGGCGTACGTGACGCGGCTGCCGGCGAAGCTCGATGCCCGCGACCGCGTCCACCCCGTCATCATCGCCTACGAGCACGGCCTGGTGTCGCCGACCGGATAGGTCCCGATGTCACGGCGAAGACGCCGCCCGAACCCAGAATCCCAACGGAGACCATGGAACGACGAAGGCCCGGACCGTCGGAACGGTCCGGGCCTTCTGCCGGCGGAGGATACGAGATTCGAACTCGACTTTTGCCGAGATTTGACCTGCGGCGATGCGGCAGATTTGGACAAAGGTGGAGGATCTGCATGTCAGTCGATGCCCGTTCGTGCCCCTGTGTGCGCCGCTGTGCTGACACGTCAGCACAGATGATCATGATTGCCTCAGGTCAGATTGAACGCTTCTCGCTGCGGCTGGCCGTTACAGCTAGTAGCGGTCGAGAGCTTCTCCACGGGGCGCGGGCTCGGCGTCCGTCGGCCCGGACGGCGCGCGTCGGGGCCTGAGAGCCATCTCGCCGGCCGCGCCTCGCGCGGTATGGGCTCGGCGAACAGGTGCGCGGGGTCGAATTTCCCAGTGAGGCGGAGCCGTGGAACAACGCCTCTAAACCACTCGCCCGGCCTTGCTCCCCTGACCTGGGGTATCAAGGCCGGGCGACACTCGGTAGGCAGACGGAGAAGCCCCCATCCGATCGGGTGGGGGCTTCTGTTTGGTCGGGCCGGGCGAGGTGCGGTCGGGCGAAGTCTTAGCGCGGCCGGGATGGAACCTGGAGCAGCTGTTGCACAGCAGATGCGCAGTTGGGGCAGGCGAACACGGACCATCCGGGCCCGCTGGCCCGCTCGATGGCGCCGACGACGGTCACGGCCGGGCCGGTGGTGTGGCACATGCGGCAGGCCGGCGGGATGCTTGCAGCTTTGGGTGCGGGGTTGTTCATCAGGCCACCGCTCCCGCGAGGGTGTGCGGTACGCCGCTCGTTACGGTGTCGAGCCAGTGAACCGGGTCCGGCAGGTCTAGCGCCGTGGCGAACGCTGCTGCTCGACGGTTTCGCTGGCGGGCGGCCTTGTCGGCGGCCTGCCGGGTGTAGGCGATGACGTGGGGTCGGATTGGCTCCCACCTTGGCATGAGCGTCCGTGCGACCACGTGCAGGGGGATCGGCTGCCGGATGCCGGAGCACAGGGGCAGGGTGTTCGCGGGACGCTGTGGGGTGCACTCGTCCCGGTCCCACGGCGCTCGGCGCTGTCCCACCAGGACGGGGCGGATCGGCTCGGGCTTGGGCTTTGGCGAGGGGCTGATCAGCGTGAGGGTCCGCCGGCGGACCGGGGACCAAGCTGAAGGCTTTGCCCGGCGGCCGTTACCTGGGGCGAGGAACAGTCGGAGTCGGGTCAGGATGCGGGCGATAAGCTCGATCACGTCGTAGCTCTCCAGAAGCTAGGGCCATGCCCCGGGACGTTGGCGCGTCGCCGGGGTCTTCTCATCTGTGACGGTAGCGACCCTGTATACCCCTGTCTATACCTAGCTGTGTACAGCGGGCTCTATGTGTGGTCCGGTGCTGCTGTGTACGGTTCCTGCGTGATTGAGTACGACCCCACTCGGCCCAAGTGGCAGCAGATCGCCGACGAGCTGCGGAAGCAGATCGAAAGCGGTGAGCTCGCCGAGAGCGCGCTGATTTCTGAGGTCAAGCTCGAACGAGAGTTCGGCGTGGCCCGCACGACGATCCGTAAGGCAACCGCCAAACTGCGGGACGAGAAGCTGATCATTACGACGCCTGGGATGGGCAGTTTCGTAGCCCCACGCACGGAGCAGGAGTAGCCCCTACCGGCGGTGCTGTGCCCGGTAGGGGCGTTCCCGGTCAGGGCAGTTGCGTCAGGAGTCGTCCGGACGTTCCCGGCGCTGGTAGGAACGGCTCAGCAGCAGCCGGGTGTACTCGGCTGCTTCGGGCGTGAGCTCGTCGTAGTAGGCGATCGGGTCCCCCTTGTACACCGTGTCCGCGGCGCAGCCGGCGCACCATTCCTTGCCGGTGTCGAGGTCCCGGATTGCTGGCTTGGCTCGCTTGCACCAGAAGCACTTGCCAACGAGCAGGGTCGCGGCGAGACATTCGGTACACCAGTCCTGCCGGCTCTCACGATCGTAGAAGCGCGGGCCCTCGGCGCCGCACCGATGGCAGGCTCGACGGTGCCGGCCGCGGGCGACGGACGACGGGTTGTCGGTCAGCGTCGCACTCCCAGCACTGCGAGCTGCTGGTGCATGTGGATCGGTGCGCCGGCCTGCTCGGTGTCGAGAGAGTCGAGGAATGCGCGGAGTGTGGTCCGGGCGTCCTCGACGATCCGCTCGATCGGGTGTGAGCTCAGCGCAGGTGGAAGCGCCGCGCGCAGTTCGGACCATTCGGCGGCCTGGTCGACGAGTTGCTTCAGCACCCAATGCCGAGTGAGTAGCTGCACGCCGAAGGTGATGTGCAGGGAGTGCTCGTCGCGCCCGGTGGCGCCGAAGTGGACCCAACCTCGGGGGATGTAGAGCACGTGGCCGGCGCTGAGAGTGATCGTGTCGGCGTTGTTGCGGACCTGGTCGAGCTGCTCCGAGGTGAATCCGACGGCGGTCCACCGGTGGCGGTCGAGGGGGTCCTCGACGATGGGTGGGTGCAGTCGCCATGTCTTCGAGCCCTCGACCTGAGCGAGCAGTACGTGATGCGTGTCCCAGTGGGGGCCGTAGCCGGTGGAGTCGGGCGGCGTCAGGTACACGTTCGCAGTGATCGGGTGGCCGAGCTCGGACGCGAGCTGGCGGGAAGCTTCGCGAAGTGGCGGCCAAGTGAGGTGTAGGCCGTTCAGCACGAGTGTGTCAGTGGGGTGGTCGGCGTCCGGTTGCGTGGGAGTGGGCGCACCCTGCCGCACCATGCCGAGTTCAATCGGCCGCAGTGTGGTGTCCGCGACGATGCGCCGAGCATCGTCGCGGTTGAACATCTCCGCGAGCCTGTCGCGGTCGACCGCGTAAGTGGTGGGCGCATCGGGCCATTGGGCGAGGAAACGCGACGGGTCCTCAACAAGCCTACTCAGGACGGACATTCGTTCTCCAGACGTGTCGGGCGGCCGGCTCCCCGCGGCTGCGCGCCGCCGCGGGGAGCCGGGAGGTTACCGGGCTATCAGGCGATCAGGTGGTCGAACTCGCCGGCCTTGGCGCCCTCGACGAATGCCTGCAGCTTGGTCCGCGTGGCGATCAGCGGCACCTGCGCCGGGTCGGTGGTGATGCCGATCGCGATCCGCCCCTCGGGGGTGACGGCGAGCCCGATGCTGTCGTCCAGCTGCTGCTTGTTGGAGCGGCTCGACTTGATCCAGTCGAGCCCGGGCAGCGACTCGGGGTTGTAGTTCGGGACGGAAACAGCGGTCATCTGTTCTCTCCGTTCGTGATCTGGTCGCGTGCAGGTACGCCCGCTGACCGGGGTGGTGGTGCCGTCCGGCCGGTGGCCGGTCGGGTGGTGCGAGGTGGTGCCGGTGCGCTTTCGGAGAGGTCGCAGCCGACACCGGTCCGCCCGTCGCTGTGCCTACAGGGTGACGTCGGGCGGAGTCTTAGGGGTGGGGCGATCGCGTCTGGGCCGTATCCGCAGATCGGCGTGAACGGTCTTGCCGAGCGGTTCTGGCGTCACGCCCCAGTGGCCGCCAGTGAGGCTGTGAACCAGGTGTATGCCGCGTCCGGAGGGAGCATCCGAGCCAGCGGTGATCAGGACCGGCAGTGATCGCGAGCCATCCCGGACCAGGATGCGAACGACCTCGTCGGTCATCAGGCGAACCGCTACACCCATCCGGAGCTGACAGCCGGTCTTGACTGCGTTCGTCGCAAGCTCGGACACAATCAGCTCGGCTGAGTCGACCAGGCTAGACAGGCCCCATTCCGTGAGCTTGTCACGGACGAGGCGCCGTGCCTCACTCACGGATTCGGGCTTGTAAGGCAGGAATGCCGTCGCCGGGGCCGGGGTGGTTGGCTCTGCAACGACGGTTGCTGTCGTCGCTCGCACAGGGTGAGAGAACCGTGCCGCCGCGGGGGTTCGCGGGTGCCGTTGTGGCGTTGCGCGAGTGACGGTCATGGATCCTCCGGCATCGACGGGGTAGGCCGCGCCGTCCTGACGGGGGGTACAGGGCGGCGCGGCATCCAACGTGCCGCCCGGTGGCTCCCGACAGCACCGGTTCAACGGCCCTTCGTCCGGGCGGCTCGACCAGTGAACGACCGTCAGGGATGGTTGTGTCAGGAAGAGTTCGCCCTCGTGTACTCGTCGACCACCAGAAAACTTGACCATCTCATTGCACAGCCCCCTGCACGGCAGGTGATCGCGGGGCTACGGTCGGCTCATGGGTGACAATGCCGCACTCCGCCGTCACATGGACGATCTCGGCCTCACGCAGGCCGAGTTAGTGCGATTGGTGAACGATGCGATCCAGGAGCTCACGGGGAAGCCGGGCACGGTATCAGAGCGAACGGTCTATAACTGGCTGACAGGCAAGACCCGTTGGCCGCCAGCAAAGATCCGCGCGGCGCTCCGGGCAGTATTCGGGTGTACAGGTCCAGACCTCGGATTCATCCCGCCGGCCAAGGCCAGCCCCACACCCCCGGAGATGCCTGTGAAGCGCCGCAGCTTCATCACCGCCCTTGGCGGCACAGCCCTTGCCACCACGGCCCTCCCCGCAGCCGCGCGGCACCGGGTCGGCACCGCTGATATTGAGCGGCTCAATACCCGCTTCGCTGACGTGGTCGCCAGTGACCACCGTCACGGCGGGCGGGCCAGCATTGAAGCTCAAGCCGCGGTACTTGCCGATGAAGCCTTGGATCTCCAACAGAGCGGTTCGGTGGGCCAGCGGGTCCGTTCCGGCCTCTACGCCTGCGCAGCGGCGTTCATGTCCAGTGCGATGTGGGCAGCGATCGACGGACGTCGCTTTGACGCCGCACTGCAGCATCACCAGAAAGCCGCCGCACTGGCGGCCATGTCTGGTGACTCGGCCATCCAGTTCAGAATCTGGTCCCATGCGGGCAGCCTGTATCGCCACATGGGCCGTCCCGCCGACGCCCTCGCCGCGAACGATGTGGCCCGCGGGTTGCCAATTAGCCGCCGAGATCCGCTGTTCGCCTCTCTCGGACATGCGAGGCATGCGGCCATCCTCGGCCTGACTGGCGACGCTAACGCTGTTCAGCGTCTCGTCGGCCGTGCCCAGGACGCGCTAGACCGTGCAGACCCGCAGACGTCACGGCCAGTCTGGATAACCGCACACTACGACCAAGCCGAGCTGGAATCGCTCGCTCTTGCCGCGCATCTGGCGCTCGGCCGACACGCCGATGCTGAGGCGCACGCACATCGAAGCTTGGCCCTGCTCCGGCCTCACATGCAGCGCAGCCGCGCAATTACCAGCGCACGACTTGCTCGGGCTCAGCTTGGCCAAGGGGACGTTGAACCGGCGGTTGCCACCGCCGTGGGCATCCCGGCCAACCTGACTGTCCACCCTCGTGTTGCAGGGATGCTCGAACGGTTCGGCACCCAGCTCCACGCCCTTGCCCCGGAAAGCGGGCACACACAAGTGTGGGAGGACTACTCCCGCGATGCTCGGAGGACCACCGCATGACCGAAATCGAGCTGCGCCATTACCGCAAGTTGGATCAGCCGGCGCGACAGACGCTCATCGACTTGTATGCCGATGTTCGCGCGCCGCTTCTCCACCTGCCGAACTACGCCGTGGCCACGTTCGCCGAGCGCCTCGACCGACACGCGAGCGAGCCAGGTTTCGAGGTCGTAGTCGCCTATGACCAGGACCAGCCAGCCGGATACGCCTACGGCAACACCATCGAAGGCGGCGACCGCTGGTGGACTCGCATGGCCAAACCGCTGCCCGCTGAGATCACCGC
Source organism: Kitasatospora sp. NPDC022785 (assembly GCF_055561295.1). NCBI lineage: Bacteria > Bacillati > Actinomycetota > Actinomycetes > Kitasatosporales > Streptomycetaceae > Kitasatospora > Kitasatospora sp. NPDC022785. The sequence continues at coordinate 26,838 of NZ_JBVHHB010000005.1, forward strand.
TACCCCCGCGCTCGCGTTGAAGGAGATTGGTGTCCGCATCCCGTGGCGCGGTACCGGTCTCGCTCGCCGCATACATGATTGCCTGGTCGCCGGCCGCACAGAGAAGCACGTGACGTTGATGGTCAACCCTGCTGCCGGTGACGGCAAGGTGTTGGCCCTGTACGAGTCGTGGGGGTACGAGGCGATCAACGAGGTACGGCCGTCACCAGAAGCGCCGCCCCTGATTGCGATGCTTCGCAACCTGCCGTAAGCCTGCGGGCTGGTTAACGACGAAGGCGCCCCCGTACCGGCCACAGGCCGGTACGGGGGCGCAGTTTTGTCTACGGGGGGTCGAGGTGGCGGGCGGTTCGTTGGTCGACGCGGTCGACGGCGTCGCGCAGGCTTCCGCCCGAGTTGGGGTGTAGCTCGTGCTGCACGGCGGCGAGCTTGTGCTCGATCTGGTCGAGTCGGGTCATGACGCCGGCCCGCCCGGGGACGCCCGGGCGGTCGGCGGTGCCTTGCCAGTCGTCGACGAAGTCCTCGACGCGTTGCGCGAGCCGGCGAGCGGAACGGGTAGTGCGCCAGAGCAGGCCGGCCGCGCCGGCGACGGTGACGACGGCGCCGCACCACAGCAGGACGGCGTCGAGGCTGGCGGCGCCGGTCGTCGGGTCGCTCACTCGATGGTGCCCTCGTCCGTCGGGGTGCGCAGCCACGCGGGCAGCAGCCGCTCGACGACGGGAAGCGCCATCAGTCGAGTGATCGCGCCGGCGACGGTGAGCGCGACGGCGACGCCGGGCAGGGCGTGCGGGATGCCGGCGGTGTCGACGAGCAGGGGGAGAGCGGCGAGCAGACCGAGCAGGGTCTGCAGGCCGGTGCGGATGGTGCGCCGGGTGGCGTCGGTCATGGTGAGAGTCCTCTCGGTGGTGATCAGGTGAGGGGCGCGGTCCATGCCGCGGCCCAAGTGGCGGGCCCGATGATCGAGTCCGTGTCGAGCCCCTTCTCGGACTGGAAGGCGTGGGCGACGCCGGCGGCCTGTGGGCCGAAAATCCCGTCGACGTCGATCGACCAGCCGCGGGCGCGCATTCGCTGCTGCCACTGGCGGACGTCGTCGCCGCGCATGTACGGGGAGCGCAGCGAGATGTACCTGCCGGGCCACGACGGGTAGTCCGCGGCCGGCGGCGGGGTCGGCTGCGCGGGGGTCGGCTTGCCGAGCAGCTCGGCGGCGCGGGCGAGGATCGCGCCGCGCTGGGCCTTGCGGATCTCGCCGGGGCAGTCGGGGTGCCCACCCCATGCGGCGCCGCCGGCGCCGTGGAAGGTGAGGCCGCGCTCGGTGGTGGAGTCGATGACCTGCAGGGGCCAGGCCCACAGGCTGGCGCCCCACGCGTAGATGCGGGCGACGCCCTCGATCTGCTGGGCGGTGAGCGGCTCGGACGGGTATCCCTCAGTCTCGACGCTGGCGTACGCGCGGTTGCCGGCGCCCTGCGCCCACGCGCGGTCGTTGCCGGTGTCGACGTACTGCTCGATGCGGCCGGACTTGCTCACCCAGAAGTCCGAACTTGCCTCGGACTCCTCGTCGTCGAACCAGCCGTACGGCGAGTTGTTGCCGGCCTGTACGTGCAGGACGAGGCCGCGCTGCTCGGTGCGGCCGTTGGGGGTGCGGTTGCGGACGGAGCGCCAGACGGCGCCGGGCATGCGTGCCACGGTGGTTGTCTCCAGACATGCGAAAGCCCCGGCCGGGTCGGCACGGGGCGGCGGAAGTGGGGGCGGGGTGGCTTACCGGACGGTGAAGCCGTGCCGGGTGCCGAGCTCGGTCAGGGAGGCGCGGCCGGGGATGCCGTCGGCGCCGGCCCCGGAGTAGCCGAGCCGGCGCTGCCACGCGGCGTAGGCCGCCACCGTGCGGGAGCCGAACGAGCCGTCGCCGGCGTAGCTGTCGAGCAGCCCCTCGTCGGCGAGCGCGGCCTCGACCGGGCGCACCGCGGCCGGGTAGGTGGTGCCGCCCTGCGGCAGGTCGGGATCGCGCTGCGCCGCGGCGATCAGCTCGTCGAGGTCGACGACCGTCTGCTCGCCCGGCAGAGTGCCGCCGAGCAGGCGCCGCAGTGACTGCTCACCGGGCACCCCGTCGGCGTCGCTGCCGGTGTAGCCGAGCTGCTGCTGCCACTCGGCGTAGTTGAGGGTGTCGGGGTCGCGCCAGTCCTCATCCGGCCCGACCGCGTAGTGCGAGCCGTGGCCGGCCGCGACGAGCGCCTCGCCGACCTGCCGCACATGTGGGCCGTGCGCGCCGTAGCCGTACTCAAGGCCGGCGATCGTCACGCGGTAGCGGGCCGGGGTCGCCGGCTGCTCCGGCGCGGGGGACGGCTGCGGGTCCGGGGCGGGCGTGGTGCCGGTGGCCCGGGCCACGATCGCGGGGAACACGACGTCGCGCCACTGCTCGATTCGGGCCGGCCCGGGGCAGGCGGTGCCAGACGTCGACCACGCCCGGAACAGGCCGTGATACCCGTACCCGGGGTCATCCGGGGTGCGGCAGATCCGCAGCGGGATGCCGTGCTCGCGGTGGAGCCACACGCCGAGCTGCACGATCTGCTCGACCTGCGCCGGCGTCCACGGGTCCGAGTGATCGGTGTTGCTCGCGGACTCCAGCGACACGGCGCCGGTGCCATCGCTGCGGCGGTTGGCCGCGGCATTGGCGTCGGCTCGCGTCTCGGTGCCGATGAACTGCGCGAGCGATCCGTCGAAACCGACCGCGAAGTGACTTTCGAGGTTGGTCGAGTCGCGCCAGTACTCGAACACGCGGCCCGGGGACCAGGGGGCGGCGATCGAGTGCACGATGAACTGCGTTGGGGCGATGGCCGGTTGCTGGTCGCTCTCGGGCTGCAGCTCCATGCGCTGTGCGGCGGGATACCAGGACAAGGGGTTTCCTCCGGGCATGCGAGAGCCCCGGGGCCGGCCGGCCGCGGGGCGTGAACGTGGTTGCTGTGGTGGTGGGTTAGGACTGAACGCCAACGGCGCCGACCGGGCAGGCGTAGACGGTGCCGCCTCCACCGGTGCGCCATGCCTTGATCTCGACCGTCACCACGCTGGCGAAGTCTCCGGGGCAGGGTGCGGCGCCGTCGCTCCAGTGGAACCACGCGCCGTCGCCGATGTTGTGGGCTTCCCCCCACGGCGAGCCGTTGACGTAGACCTGTACGACGCCGGTCGTGCCCTGGTCGGCCGCGGCGAAGCCGGATACGACGAGCTTCGGGTGATACCGGATGTGTGCGGCGGTCCACATGCTGTCGGGGCTGCCGCTGTCGGTCGTGGCGTACCGGTCGAGCTTGTAGGCGGGGTAGAACGGCGAGTGCAGGTAAGGGACGGCCAGGCCGCCGGCGACCCGGTCCTCGGTGAAGATGGTGTTGCCGCGGCTGTCGTCGATGGTGATGCCTTGCGGCATGGTGCCATCGGATGCCATCGACAGGGCCAGTGACCCATCCTCGCGGCTGATCAGTACGCCGTACTGGCCGCTACCGTCGGCGTGCGCGGGGGAGATACCGCCGATGTACACGAGGTCTTTTCCCGAAGGGGTCTGAACGGTGAGGGTTCCGCCCTCTCCGATGACGACCTGTCCGTGCTGGATCTTGTCGAGTGCCGGCCGGGTCTGTGCGCGGCCGGATAGCTCGCGCACCTGGCGTTCGAGCGTGCGGATTCGGTCGAGCAGGTCCTGCGGGATCGCTGCCATCAGGCGGCCTCCAGGGTGAGTTTTGCGGTTTCGGGTCGGCCGCGTTCGGGCGGTGAGATGGCGATGCCGACGATGCGGTATCGCGCGGTCATGCCTTCGGGCCACCACAGATCGGTGATCCGCAGACGCACGGCGGCGCCGAGCATGGCGGGGCTGATCTGTCCGTCGAGCCGCACCGTGATCTCGGGGATGGTGAGCGGCCGGAGGCGGGCGGCGGCGTCCGCCCGGGCGTGCGCGTCGAGGGTGGTCTGCTGCTCGACGGTCTGATAGTCCGAGCTTCCGTCGAGGCGCGGCCAGCCGGCCTCGATGTCCGCTGTGTTGGTGATGTGCTCGGACATGAGCGGTGACGAGTTCGCGGTCTGGTTGCGGTTGGTCGAGGCGCCCCTCGACTGCCAACTGTTCGCCTGCCCGGTGGCGTCGACGGCCCACGTGTAGGACTCGATCGGGCCGGGCCGGGTGAGAACGATCTCGCGGGCGCCCGCGGTGATGCGGGGGTATCCGAGCTGCAACTGCTTGATCCGGCGGCCGGTGTCCGAGTCACGGTACGAGCCGATGCGCCACTCGAACCCGTTCTCGACCCTGGACAGGGCGTCGATGATGTCCCGGACGTACGGGAGATCGAACCGGGAATAGAACCGGTCACGGGTCACACCCGAGACGTCGGTGCCGGCCTCGATGCCGATGTCGCCGCCGGGCTGCTCGGCAACGTAGGCGAGCAGGTTCCGCACGATGTCGAACTGATCGACGCCGGTCGCCTGTTGGCTGTCGTAGAGCATCCGGCGGTTGAGGTAGCTGTCCCAGGTGGCGGCCTGCAGGCTGAGCGCGAGATACCCGCGGGCGTCGCTCGCCAGGCTGGTTGTCCACAGGATGCCGCCCCACCAGATGTCGCCGCCGCGCTCCACCCACAGCGCGGTGCGCCCCGGTACGAGGGACGCGCGGGCCCGGGCGGCGAGCTCGGCCGTGACGATCCGCACCGTGCCCTGCAGGGCACCGGTTTTGCCGATGTAGTCGTCGAGGCTCACGCCCCACAGCGGCAGGACATCGAGCAGCTGATCGGACCGCAGATCGCAGATCAGCACCCGGTACGGGGTGTGCGCGCTCATATGGACTCGTACGAGAGCTGCACGCGCATGGTCGAGTTGCCGTTGCCCCAGTAGTAGCCGGCGCCGCCGGGGCTGACCCATCCGAGATCGGACTGCCGGTAGGCGAAGACTGTCGCCGCTGTGCCGGAGCGCTCAACCACGGGGACGAGCGACTTCCATGCGTTCCCGCCACCGTCGATGTATCGGCCGGTTCCCTGCCACCCCCACGGGGCGCTACTCGGGTTGGCCGCGGTGAACGGTAGCGACACGGTGATGCTGCCGGTGCCGAGCGAGCCGCCGGTGCCCCAGTTCAGCCACGCGACGACGTCGACCCGCTTTCCGATCCGGCAGTACCGGCCGCCAAAGGTGGACGCGCCAAGCACGTCCAGGCCGCTCCACGTGGGGGTATACGACTTCCAGCCGCCAAGTGGAATCCACGCCGAGCCGTCCCAGCGGTCGAGCCCTGTCGCGCTGTCGCGCCACTGACCGACGTACCCGCCAGTGAACGAGAGCGCCGGCGCGATGCCCCCGATGCCGGACGGGTAGTCGACCCACTTCGAGCCGCTCCACCGCTCCAAGCGGCCGTTGTTGTCGCGCCACTGCCCGACGTAGGCGCCCGGATCGGTGGACTTGTCCGGGCGGATGCCACCGGCGGACACGGTGTAGGTCCGCACGTCGGTAACGGCGGTCGCCCAGGTGATGCCGCCCGTTCCGGCCGACGCGCCGACCGGCACGCGCACCTGCCACAGCGGCAGCGAGCAGGCCGGCGCCGCGGGCGCGACCGGTGCCGACGCCGGGGTGCCCGGGATGATCTCGACCGCGGCCAGCGTCTGGCCGGAAGTGTCGAACAGCTGGTCATAGACCCGGAGCACGACGAGGTCGATCCGGTCGTACTGTGTGTGTCCGGGCGCGAACGTGAGCGACTCGGGGGCGGTGACCGTGACCGGGTAGGCCCCCTGCAGGGTGCTGCCCTGCACGACGGCCCGGCCGATGCCGAGCTGCGCCTGCATGGCGGCGGTGCCGGTGAGGCTGAGGGGGTCGCCGCCGGGAATGACGCCGGGGGCGGTGGTGGCTGGGCCGGCGGGGGTCATGGTGCCGATGGGAGCGGCGCGGGTGTCGGCCCGGGTCTGTCCGGCCGGCGGGAGCCAGGCGGCGCGCACGGTCATGCGGTTCTCTCCTCCTACCAGTAGGCGTGTCGCCAGCGCAGGACGGCGCGGGCGGCGGGATCGGGCATGGACTCGGCGGCGCCGCGGAACGCGAACGAGCTCTCGCCTGGCGGGATGACGAGCAGCTGCTCGGGCGCCGAGAGCGGCGTCGCGGTGTAGATCCGGGAGGCACCGGCCAGGGTGACCGTGCCGGCCGCGGCGTCGACGAGCAGCTCGTCGCCGGCGCCGAGCTCGATGTCGTAGGCCCAGGTCCGGCCAGTGCGCACGCAGGTAACCGAGGGGCTCACTACGGGCCCACGGATGGCCAGGACGGCAGGGGCGGGTGCGTCGCCGGCGTTGACGGCGGTAAGGGTGCCGGTCGAGCTGGCCGTGCCCCAGTCCAGCGCGAGCAGACTCTCGCCGTACGGGCTCGGCACGGTCAGAGTCGAGCCGCCGATCGGCACTGTCGCCGGCGTTGGGATGGCCTCCCATTCCATGATCGGCCGCACGTAGACGGCGCCGGCCGGCGCGGTCGCCGTTACCTGACTGCTGCTCTGGCCGTACGACGTCGACAGGTAGTCGCCGCCGGCGTTTGCCCACTCGACATTGACCGTGGCGCCGGCCGGTAGCTGCAGCGCCCGGAAGGTCACGGCGTCGCCGGGCCGGACGGGGAAGGCAGTGTTCCCGCCGGCCGGACCGACCCACGCGACTTGTGCAGGGTCGTTGCTGCTCGCTGCGGTCACTGTCACCGTGGCGGCGCCGGCCGCGGTGCCCAGGGTGAGCCCCTGCAGCGCCCACCATGCGGTGAGCGGCGGCTGTCCGGCGGCCTGCGCCTGCGGCAGCACCTGCACCGGGGCGGATGGGTTCACGTGCCAGTCGAGGCCGGCCTCATCCCGCGGCAGGCCACTCTCGGCACTCTGCTCGACGAGCGAGTACCTGCGAGGGTCGGACGCCTCGAACAGCAGCGCAGCGCCCGCGATCGTCCCCGTGCGGTATCCCTTCCCGACCGGGACAGCTCGACGCAGACAGCGCGCCCACACCACGAGCGGCCCACGGTCGTCGAGGTGGACGACGAGCGGCTGCTCGGCGTCCATCGACGACGCGCCCGCGCCGAACCACCGCACGGTCTCGCCGAGTTGAGAAACGGGTGCCCGGATGGTGATGCCCTCGACGGTGATCGTCCGGGGCTGCGCCCAGAGCTCACCGGGGTAAGCGCCGTGCCCGGCCGGCCGGTTGACCGTGCCGGAGTCGAGCGGTGGTGAGTCTTCCCACCCGGTGAGCGAGCGCCACCGGTGGGCGGTGCCCGGGCCGAGCAGCAGCTGCTCGCCGAACTGGATGTGCCCGGGGAGGGTGACGCGGTCGCCGGCCGCCATGGTCACCCCCTTCGCTTGAGCTCCCAGCCGAGTGCCGCGGCCGTCTGGTCCGGCGACATGCCGCCGGCGTGGAAGTTGTCGATGTGCAGCAGCGGCCCGGCCGGGCCGAACTGCCCTGTTCCGCCGCTCCCGTAGGCGCCGGCGGTGGCCGGCACGGGCGCAGGAGCGACGCGCACCGCGGCAGTCAAAGCCGGGGTGTCGGGGACGTCGACGAGATCGCGCATGGTGCGGGCGAGCGCGGGCTGCCCGCCCTCGATGCCGCTCACGATGCCGGCGGGAATCCAGCGGCCGATATCGCGCGCCATGACGCGCGACGGCGAATGGATGCCGAGCGCCTTAGCGATCGGCCCGGGAATCAAATTCTTGGCCCAGCCCATCAGGGTGTCTTTCAGCCATGAGCCCATGGACTTGATTCCCTCCCACAGGCCGCGCACGACGTCGCGCCCCTTGTCGAGCAGGAGAGAGCCCAGGTTTCCGATTCCGTCCGCTATGCGGCCCGGGAGTCCGCGGACATAGTCGATCAGGCCCGTTGCCTTATCGACCACGCCGGATTTGATCGAGTCCCAATGCTTGATGATCAAGCCGACCAAAGTCCAGTTGAGGAAGAAGTCGACGAGTCGCTGCGGGATTGCCTTTACGAAATCCACGACAGCATTCCACGCGGTTGACGCCCCGTTCTTGATTGAGTCCCAATGCTTGATCAGGAGTCCGGGCAGCGTGAAATTCATGAAGATGTCGACGAGGAATCCGGCGACGGCCTTGATCTTGGACCAGATCCAATCCCAGGCGGCGGCCGTCGCGTTGCGGATCGTGTCCCAGTTGGCCACGACGAGCGCGACCAGGGCGACCACGGCGGCGATGATCCAGCCGACCGGGCCCATGGCGAGCACCCACGCGGCAGCCATCCGGGCGGCCTGCAGCAGGCTCTGTGTGCCCATGAGCACCCACGACGCGACGACTCGCACCGCGGCGGCGCCGGCCGCGACACCCTGCGACACCCAGCCGGCCAAGATGCCGACGTTGGTCGCGAGGAAGGTAGCGCCAGAGCGGATCGCGGCGGCCGACTGAGCAGCCCAGCCCGTGACGGTGGTCGCTGTCGTGGTGGCGGCCTGTACCGCCAGCGATACCAGGGTCGGCAGCATAACTGCCGTGATGACGCCGGCCGCGATCGAGAACGCCGTGCTGTGCTCGCGCACAAACCCTGTCGCCGTGCCGATCTTGCTGCCGAGCGTGCCGACCCAATCCGCGGCCACGAGTAGCGCGGGCACGACCTTGGAGCCGAGCACCTCGACGAGCCCCTGCTGCAGTCCGCGAGTGAACTCGGTAAGGCGGGTGCTCGCGTTGTCGCGCATCGTGTCGCCGGCCTTCGCGGCTGCCCCGTCGACGGCGCCCAGACCGGCGACCGCGGACGACGGGTCCATCGAGAAAAGAGCTTTCGACAGGTCCTCGGCCTGAGTTCCCAGAAGCGCGAAAGACAGCTTCGAGCGTTCCGTCGGATCTTTGACCAGCCGCAGTCGATCCATGATCTGATCAAGCGCAGCGTTCGCCGCCGGCCCGCCCTTGTTGAAAGCCGCGGCCATCGCATCGGCATTCAGCCCAAGCGACTTGAGGCCGTCGGCGGCGCTCCCATCCTTAACTCGGATGTTGAGTTCCTTGAACGCATCGGCGACGATATCCGCATCGCGCGCACCGGCCTGCAAACCCTGCTGAATAAGGCCCATGGCTTGCTTGCCGTCAATGCCGAGGTCCCGAAATTGGGTCGGATATTCGTTTAGGGTGTCGAGCAAATCCTCGGCCTTATTGGCGCCGAGCTGCGTGCCGCGCACGAGAATGTCGAATGCCTCGTCGGCATTCTTCGCCATTCCCGTTTTGAGCATCTGGCCGACAGCATTCGCGGTCGGGCCGACGTCCTCGCCCATGATGTCGGCGACCTGCTGCAGCCGACCACCAACCTTGGTCAGCTGCTCGGACGTTGCATCGGCCGGTACGAGCCCCTGCTGCCAAAGCCCCTTCAATGCGTCGTTGGCGGCCTCTACAGAGTCCGTGTAGCCCTTGGAGTACAGGGCGCCGGCGGCCTTGCCGAGCTCGGCGGCCTGCTGCGGCGACGCGCCGACCTTGGCGGCGAGTAGGTCGTTCTGCTTGTCCTGGTCGATGGCCTCGTGCAGACCGGCCATGACGGCGGCGCCGATCGCGCCGCCGATCAACGCGCCCTTGACCTTGCCGAGCGCGTCGGCGATGCCGGCGCCGGCCTTGTCGGCGCCGTGCTCGGCCTCGTCGGCGAGCGAGTCGCCGAGCTCGCGCCCGGCCTGCCGGCCGCCGCGCCGGGCCTCGTCCTCGACGACCTGCGCGGTACGGCGGATGCCGGCCTCGACACGGTGCAGGCCCTGCTCGGCGCCGGAGTCGTCGACGTCGATTACGGCGAGCAGCTCGCCGACGGTGAGCGCCAAGAGTGCTCACCCCCTCGGCCGGCCTACCGTTCGGTGGGTAGTCCGGTGATCGCTGCGATATCTGAGGGGTCCTCGACGACACGGGGCGTGCGGGCCCAGAGCTCACGGAACCGCGAGTGTTCGTCGAGCCCGCCGAGCAGCACCACGAACCGCCGCTCGGAGAGGGCGGCGACCTGCTCGGCGGTGAGGTGGTACGTGCGAGCGAGATCGGACTCGACCGCAGCCCAGTGCGTCAGGACGGCCGACCAGAGCCCGGCCGCCCCTTGCCCTTCTTCGTGCGCCGCGCCGCCCGGTTCGGAGCCGGCGCCGGGGCTTTTCCCTCGGCCTTCGCGGCAGACTGCTCGTCGTGGAGCTCGGCCGCCCGCTGCATGCTGACGCTGCCGGGCCGGCGGACGTTGGCGGCAGCATAGATCAGCACGATGCCGAGCTGCCGGTCGGTCATGCCGCGCTCGGCCCAGTGATCGAGGGCATCCTCGCCCACCAGGGTGCGCAGGATCGTCCGGATGTCGTTCGGGTTCTCCGAGTGCTGCAGGCGCTCCATCTGCAGCGTGAACAGCAGCGGCAGTGCGTCGGGCAGGCGATACTCGCGCCCGTACAGGCGTAGGACGGAGCCGGGCCGGGCAGTCTGCTCGGCGAAGAACGCATCGAAGTCTGCGACGTCGACGTGCTCGACCTGGTCGTGCTCCTCGACGTCGAGCTGCTCGTCGGGGTAGGTCACGAGCCACCCCCGGCCGGCGGGGTCACGGCCGCGGTGGTGGGCTTGCCGCACCGGGTGATCGTGGCCGACCAACTCGTCTTCTCAGTGGTTCCGCCTCCCTGCTCGCCGGGGGTCACGGTGGCATCCCACACAACCCACGTGGTCTGTGTCCGATGCCGCCAGCGCACCGGGTTACGGGAGTCAACGCCGAGCCGGTACGCCCACACGGCGTCGATGTACGCCTGCCCGGCGTCCTGCTTGCCGGCCTTGTCTGCGGCGTACCTCGACTCAAGCTCGATGGTCGCGCCGCGCTGCATGACGTCCTGCTCGAAGAAGCCTTCCGAGTCGAAACTCGTCGTGTCCTCCGTCTCCTCGTTCTCGCCCGGATTGTGCGAGAAGCTTGTCAGCAGGCCGATACGCAGCCATGTTTCGGTGCTGGCGCTGATGTCCTGCACCTCGAACAGCCAGCCGCGCGCATCGATCGGCCGGGGTGTGGTTGCGGTGGGCACAAGTCACCTCCTAGGTAGGGCGGTTGGCGGGTGCCTCGATGTCGAGGCGGTAGTTCGTGGTGTGCTCGTGCCGGCCGGTGGCGTCGACGCCGAGCGGATAGGGGGTCTGCTGCGCGACGCACAGCACGAGCCATGTGTCGTCGGGGAGTTCGATGCCGGCGAGCCCGTGCAGAGCGGCATAGATCGCCTCTGCGCGGGCCCGGGAGACACGGGGATCGGCGGTACCGCGCACCCGGACCTGCAGGGCACGCTCGTCCCAGGGGTTGAGCGGGTCGGGCTCGCCGGCGCCGTACAGGGAGAGCTGCACCGCTCGGTCGGGCGCCGGCGGCATGGTCTCGATGAACGTGTCGCCGCGGGTGCCGGTGGGGTCGTAGGTGAGCAGGCCGGCGGCCTGCAGGTAGCGGGCGAGGCCGTCGAGTAGGTCAGCCACGCAGCGCCCGCCGGACTGCCGCGGCGATGATCTGCTCGACCGTCCCGGCCTCTTCGACGAGAGGGCGTTCGAGGTATTTCGCGCTCCGGCCGGCGTCGTGTCGGGCGGTCATGTCCTCGTGCACCCTGGCCGCATACGGGGTGTCGTACGACACGGCGGCGGTGAGCTGCTCCTCGTCGACGGATGCGACGCCGGAGCGTTCGAGGGTGCCCTCTTCGATGGGCACGAGCTCGCGCGACCGCTGCAGCACGTGCTCAGCCGCGGCAAGCAGCCCCCGGGCAGCGCCGGCGCGCTCGGCCTGCAGGACGGCGTCGCCGGTCCACGTGATCCGGCCGCGGCGGGGGGTCATTCGCACATCACCTCCGTGTGGGCGGGCACGGGTAGGCCCGGGGCGTCGATGGGTGAGATAGAGATCGGGGTCGTGATGCGGCCGGACGGCAGGGTGATCCGGGAGCCGGCCGGCACTGCGGTGTCGGGGTCGAGCACAAGCTGCGCCAAGCTGACGACCTGCCGGCCGTCCGCGGCCCGTACGAGCCGCACGGACTCGGCGACCAGGGCCGGCACGTCGACCAGCGGTGGGCCGTAGACGGGCCCGTACGCCGAGTCCCCGAGGTATGGCTCGACCGTGATGCGGTGGCGCAGCAGCCACCCCGGTACGCGCCTCACCACGGGTGCACACCGTGCCCGGTCAGGCCGGCCCGCTGCAGCGCGCGGCGGGCCCGCGGCGCCAAGTCGACGGCGCCGCCGGCCGGGCCGGGGCTGCTCGCCGACAGGCTGATCGAGCCGGCCGACACGCTCGACCAGCGCGCAGACGCGCCGGTGCCGTCCTCACCCGCGGCGAGCTGATACTCGACCTGCGCACAGACGGCGTCGGCGAGCGCAGCCGCGTGCACGGGATCGGCCGGGGCGCCGGTGGAGTCGACCGGATAGCAGGCGGTGAGCAGCGCGGCGTCGACGTCCTCGGCCGCTCGGGCGAGCAGCCGCTCGGCGTCCGACGGCGCCGGCCGGCCGAGCCACGCGGCGAGCTGCTCCGGGGCAGCGTACGTGCCCACGGTCACCCCCTCTACTTGGCGCGGGCGGTGCGCCCCTTGGACGCGGAAGGGGCCGGCGAGCTCTCGCCCGCCGGCCCCGTGCCGGTGTCCTCGCTGCCTGTGCCGGCCGGGTCGTCGTCGAGCTGCTCGACCTCGTAGCCGTGGCGCCGGAAGTACAGCAGCGCCCCCTCGTCGGGGTCGGTGGCGGTGGCGCGGCCGGCGGCGAAGTGGACGCCGGCGATCGACTCGTCGTCCGCGGTCGGCGCGGTGATCGAGTACCGCATCACTGCACCTTGATGTTGCGCAGGACCGCGCCGGCACGGGTGGCCTTGAGGGCGACCGCCACCGGGCCGAGCTCGACCTCACCAGTCTTGACGGCGCCACTCGTCGAGAAGTCGGGCAGCCACTGCCGCACGATCGCGTTGCCGGTCGTGCTGACGCCGTGGAAACCGTCGAGGCCCAGCCGGACCGCGTACAGGTCGGTAAGGCCCGTGATCGCGGCACCGGGGCCGGCGCCGTCAACGTCGCGGGACTCGATCGGGATCACGGGGTTGGAGCTGCCGGCGACCGCGCCCAGGTCGACGAACGGGACGCCGTTGTAGCTCTCGATCGTCTGCCCGAACGCGTTCTCGGTGCGGCTGTAGTAGCCGGCCCGACGCGCCAGGCTGCGCACGCGGGCAATGGTCTTCTTGTTGCCGAGCAGGCCCGACGGGGTGCCGTCGAGCAGCCCAAGGAACTCGTCGAGGACGTCGAGCGCGGCGTGAATCTTGCCCTGATCGGTGCCGAGCGTGGCGCCGGTCCAGTCGAGGGACGCGCCGGCGCCCATCTCGGTGGAGCTTCCGGCGAGCGCGCGGTCGAGGCCGTCGAAACCGGCCTCAGCGCCCGGGGTCGCGATCCGCTTGCCGTTGATCACCTGGTCGGAGAAGAACGCGTTCGCGCTCTTGATCGTCTGGTCCATCTGGAACGCGACTTCCGCCGTGGCGGCGGGGCCCAGGTTGGCGAGCGTGCGGTCGATCTCGAAGCTACCGCCGAGCGGCGACAGGTCGACCGTGTATCGCTGCCGCTTGGCCTGCTGCTTGGGGTACTCGGTGCCGATCGGGCGGAACTGCGCGCCGCGCTCGGCCACGAGCCGCGTGTATCCGTAGGTGAGAGTCGCGCCGCCACCAGCGGGGTTCACGACGTTGTCGAAGCTGAGGTTGTCGAGCAGCCAACTCGACTTCCGGAACTCGTCGATCACCTGCATGTCGACGTCGTCCTGCGCGTTGAGCCGCGCGTCGGCCAGGGTGATAGCCATAAGGCGGGTGCCTCCTTACTTGGTGAGCCGGGCCGAGATCGCTTCGAGCAGCGACGCCGGCTGTGGTCGGGTGGTGGGGGCGCCGCGGAACTCGCCGCCGGACCGGGCCGGCGCGGTGGTGGCGCGGTAGAGCTCGGGGTCGCTCTCGACAGCGGCCGTGATCGCGGCCTGCAGCGCCGTGTCGAACTGCGCGTCGCCCGGATCGAGGGCCGACAGCGCGGCGACGAACGCCCGGGAGTTGAGCAGCCGGTCGGGTCGGGCGCCGGCGGCCTCGGCCGCCTTGTGCGCGGCGAGCTCGACCCGCGCGGCGCGCAGCTGCTCGCCCAGGTCGGCGAGCTGCCGGTCACGGTCGGCCACGGCGGCGGCGAGCTGCGCCGGATCGGACTCGTCACCCGCGCCGGCGTCCGGGTTGATCGCCTTGTTGATCGCGTCGAGGGCGGCCTGCAGCTGGTCGCGCTGCTCGGCCGCCTCGGTGGCCTGGCGCTGTGCGTCGGCGAGCTGCTCCGGGGTCGGGCCCGGCGCGGCCGGCGGGGCGGTGGGCGGGTTGGTCGGGGGCTGCGCCGGCGGGGCGGCGGGGTCGCCGGCCGGCGGGGCGGACGGGGCGGGGGCGCCCGGGTGCGGGCCACCCTCACCAGAGCCGCCCAGGACGGGCCAGATGGGGCGGCCGTCGCGGCGCAGGCCGATCGCCTGCAGGCTGGTGTACGGGTGCGTCGGAAGCGCCTTTGCGGGCATGGCGGTTGAGTCCTCCGGGGTGTCGGGCATACGAAAGGGCCCGCTCCCGGGTGGGGTGCGGGCCTGCATGTAGCTGATGCGGCAAGTGGGTTGGACTGCCGTTGATGATGTACCGATGTGCGAGCAGCTACTCAGGGGCGGAAGCTGGAAGAGCAGGGCCTATGCGGCTGTATCTGCCTGGGAGGTGTCTTGGTATGCAAGTGCCCATCGAAAGGGTGAGGCCCGGGATGCGTATTGGCCTTACACAAGTGGTCACGAGAGTGGAGCAGGTCGGCCCCGATGAATACGAACTGGAGACGCACATAGGTGAACTTCAGAGCAGCTTCGGGATGCCGCCCGCGACGCGGACCTACCCCCGAGGCAAGCTGATCTCAATCGAGGATGAGAGGGATTAGCGCCACGGAAGCGACTTAGCTCTCCTCACTGATCAGCCTGGGATCGCTGCCTAGTCGGTAGCCGCGTAGCCACGCGGCCCGCAGAAGATCCTCGCGGTCGTATGGGCACACCGTGATCCGCTGCCCATCCTGGGCGGCGTCGCGGCCTGCTGCCGCGGCGCGCACGGCGTCGCCTCGGAATCCCATGGCACCCCCTGTCAGAAGCGGTTGCGGACGTCGGCGCCCGTCTTGCGGGCGGTGTCGGCGGCGGCCGAGCGAACGCCGGTGAGCTGCTCGGTGTACTCGGCGAGCGTGGTCCGGGGGGACACATCGGCCCAATACCATTTGAGCTCCTCGGACGCCCGGGCGTAGGCGACGTGCGACGGCCCGCTGAACAGCGAGAGGGGGTCGACTCCGTCGCGCTCGGCCTTCTTGGTGAGCAGGTAGCCGCGGCAGTGTTCCTCAGCGTCGAGCCACTGCTGATAGACGTACTCGTCGTACATCTGCCGCACCTGCTCGCGGCTGAATGCGCTGCGGTTGCCGGCCTCCCTCCACTCCCGTTTGGTGAGCCATCGTTCGGCCGCTGGGAGCCGGTCCCATGGGTGTTCGTCGGGCGCCTGGTCGATCCATGACCAGTCGTCCATCCGGGAGCCCGGGCGCAGCGCGTCGTCGAGGGCGGCCCGGTTGGCGAGCTGCGCCTCGACGCCGTGCCCGGTCGCCGGGGCGGGCGGCGTGATGGGGTATCGGCGGTCGAGCTCGTCGGCGATGCGCGCGGCCCCGTCGGGGTCGGTGTAGCGCATTGCCCAGCCGAGCACGTCGTCGGCCACGGCGGACAGGTCGTCGCGCAGCCGGCTGCCGGGGAACACGTCGGCGAGCAGTTGCCGGCGGTCGGCTTCCGCGGCCAGGGCGGCGAGCTCGTCGCCGGTGGCGTGCCGGGCCCGTTCGGCGAGCTGCCGCTCGGACATGGTGATCAGGTCGCGGCGGGCGCCGGGCAGGGCGGCGTCGATGTCGCGCCGGTCCAGCTCGGCCGCGATCCGGAGCACGCCGCGGTCGTCGAGCAGCGGCAGCGCGCGGGCGAGCTCGTCGTCGCCGAACTCGACGAGGTTCTCTGCGAGCCGGCCGCCGGGCCGGATGCGGTCGAGCAGCTGCTGCTCGTCGCGCCGGGTGGCTTCGGCCTCGATGCGGGCGCGGTCGCGCTCGTCGAGGGTGCCGTGCCGCATGGCGGCGCCGAGCTGCTCGTCGCTCATCTCGGCCGGTGTCCGGTGGTCGCCGGCTCGCACCTTCGCGGCCTCGACCGCATCCGGGTCGAGCGGCCGGCGGGGCTCGGGCAGGTTGCCGGCCCCGGGCTGCTCCCGGTACCGGAGTCGTTTCAGGTCGGGGTGGGCGGCGAGATGCTCGCGCATCCGGCCCTGCCAGTCGCGCACCCGCTGCTCGGCGATCTGCCGGGCTTCGGGGGTCATGGCGCCGGCGGCGCGGTTCTTGTACTTGCGGATCTGCCGTTCGATCGCGCGCTGCCTCTGGCCGGCCTCGTAGCCGGTGCCGTCCGAGCGCATCGGCGGCCGGATCGACGTCACGCCAGGGGTGTACGCGCTGAGAGAGTGCCGGCAGTTGGGGTGCTGGAAGCCTGCTTTGCGGGCCTCTTCGACGCTGCCGGCGACCCACACGCGCAGCATGCGGCCGTCGTCAGTGGCGTGCTCGACCTCGACCTCGTGGCGCCCGTCAGGGCCGGACAGGGTCAGCAACTTGCCCTCCCACTTGCGGCACAGCGGGCACTCGCGGGGGGCGTTGGACACGATGACCAGGTCGACGCCGGCGGCCTGTAGCCGGTCGGTTTGGCCGGCGACAGCGGCCCGGCCGACGGCGGTCCGCACGGCCATCTCTGCATAGCTCGTCATCTGCCAGGCACGGCCGGATCGGTCTACGAAGCTCTTGAGTCCGCGGTCGGCGAACCGTTCCATGGCGCGGGCGGCGGCCTGGCGGCGGGTGTCGATGCCGAGCAGGGGAGTAGCGGCGACCTCGGAGACGACCTGTCGGTATCCGTCCTCGACGCCGCGCAGGATGCCGCGATGGGTGGCGGTGACGAGCTCGATCGTCTCGGCGGCGAGCCGGTCGACGGCGCGGCCGGCCGGCGTCGACTCCGCGATGCGCGCGGCGTCGACGTCGGCCAGGGCGCCGAGCTCGGCCAGGCCCGTACGAGCGCCCCGGTTGAAAGCTTCGGCAACCAGGTCGTGTACCTCGGTCGTCATGGCGGTGCCGAGCGCGTCGACGACGCCCTGCGCCGCGCGACGCAGCGGCTGCACGCCGGCGAGCTTCTGCACTGCCCACCCGGGGGCCTCGAATCCGTCGGTGAGCTGCCGCGCGACGATGCCGAGTAGGCGCTGCTCGGCATCGGCGTACAGGTCGCGCACACGGTCGGCGAGATCCTCGGCCATCCACGGGGACACCGGCACGCGATCACCCCCCGACGGCCAACGGCGTTGTCAGCGCGGCCCGATACGGTCGGGCCATGACGAATGCGCCTGCCGAGTTCAAGCTCGGACAGATCGGTACTCGCCCGGAGATCTGCGCCGTCTACGGAGGTAGCCGGAACAGTGGCGGGATCGTGCCCTCTGTCGAGCCGAAGAACATCACTCTGTTCTCCGATCACGAGGTCGGGGTTGTTTTCGGGTACCACGACGGATGGCTCGCCGAAGAGGACGAGTTCGGGCCGATCTTCGAATACACGGGCGCGGGTAAGAAGGGACACCAGACCTTCACCGGCAAGTACGGCGGCAACAACGCTGCTGTCCGGGACCACGTTGCGGCCGGACGTCGCCTGCACCTGTTCGTGGCGGTGGACACCGTGCCGGGCACCGGTACCAAGCGGCACCGGTACGTCGGCGAGTTCACCCTCGACACGGCAAAGCCCTACGTCGTCCGTGAATCCCTCGACGAGGACAAGCAGCCGCGCCGTGCGATCGTTTTCCGGCTGCGCCCGGTCGGCACCGTGCAGCGCGTCGCCGAAGACGAGATCCCGGCGGCGACGGTCACCGGCGGGAAGCTCGTAGCCGCGGCCATCACCGTGTGCAAGCTCATCGAGCCGGAGAAGAACACGAAGAAGAAGGCCAAGCGGTCCGCCGTGCCGGAAGTCGAGGCGCAGCGCCGTGAGGCGGACCTCAGCGACGCGTTCGAGGCGTACCTCACCGCGCAGCAGCACATTGTCGGCCGCTTCCAGATCAAGATCAAGGGTCGGACGTCGATCCTGCTCACGGACCTGTACGACGAGACCGACCACGTGCTGTACGAGCTCAAGGGCACCAACACCCGTGAGGCGGTTCGCATGGCGCTCGGCCAGCTGCTCGACTACGGCCGGTATGTGAAGACTGACGGGCACCCCGAGATGCCGCGGCGCGTAGTGCTCCTGCCTTCTCTGCCCGATGAGGACCTGCAGGAGCTGCTGGCCGATCACGGGATCGGCATCGCGTACCAGGACGGCGACACGTTCATCGGTGTGCCGCCGTCCCTCAGCTGACGAACGCCGGGACCGGGTCGGGCATGCCCTGTCCGGTCTCGGCGTGGATGCGTTGGACCTCGGCCGCGACGGCGTCGGCGTCCCAATCCGGGTGCACGGTGCGGACTTTGGTCTCGGTGCTGATCGCCTGCGCCTGCGCCAACAGGGACAGGGTCTGAGCGGTCGACGTCGGGTCTTCGGCCACGGCCGGCCCGAAAGCGACCGCCGGCCGCTCCGCGGTGAGGGTAGAGAAGCCGAGCGCGCGGTCGAGTTGCAGGAGTGCCTCGGTGATATCCGCCAACGCGGGTGAGGCGTAACGGACTTTGGCTTTGCGGGTCACCATGCTGTCGTGCGCGCGGGCCTCGACTTCGGTCGCGGTCGCGGCCGGCCCGCCGTCGAGTCCGAACGTGGACGGGCTGTAGCCGGCGGCCTCGACGATCTGCCGCACCAGGGCATCGCTGGTCGCCTTGTGTTCCTCGACCCGGATCGCGAATTGGTTCATGGTGATGCCGGCGCCGGTCTCGGTCGGCGGGATGTCCAGCGTTGCCCAGACTTCCCGATCCTCGTCGAACGCTGCTCCGAGTCCGGGGCCGCGGTCGCGCAGGTATCCGGCGGGGACGATGAGTCGGGCGCGGGCGAGCCGGATGTCGCGCATCCAGCTCGACCACGTCTCGTCGAGGGCGTCGCACAGATCGCGGGCCGGGCCCTGCAGGTCGGAGCGGCCGAGCGGCGAGCCCCGGTGAACGCGGTTCGGGCCGATGTTCGGCCAGTAGGCCGCGGTCAACTGGGGGATGCCGGTCTCGACCGCGCCGGACGGGCCGAGCGAGTCGACCACGGCGGCCGTGGTCGGGTGCTCGGTGAGCGGCACGGCCCGGCCAAGATTGTCGGCGGTGCCCAGGTACAGGCCGTGCTCGATCCGGCCGCGCTCGTGCCGCTCCAGCCGGCGCAGCACGGTCGCGCCGGTGCGCTCCAGTTCCTCCCAGAAGGTGACGGCGACCATGCGGCCGTATCGGAATTCGGGCAGCGCGGCATCGGCGTGCACAGAGGTGAGCAGCGGGCGGGGGCCGAGCTCGGCATCCCACGCGGCGACCAGGTACACCCCGCCGAGCGCGGCGGACACCTCTGCGGACTCCAACAGCACGCGGTCGGCGTGCTCGTCGAGCAGGTCGTCGAGGCGGCCCTGCAGGGCGGTGTCGGACACGGTCAGCCGCGGGGACTCGCTGAACAGCAGCGCGGCACTCTTGCGGGCGACGTCGGCCGGCATGGGGATGTGCAGCCGGTTCTCGCGCTGGCCCGGGGCCGGCGTCCGGTCGCGTCCCCACAGCCGGCGCCGCCCGTCGCTGCGCTGCGCCTGGTTGCGGTAGACGGTGGCGAGCTGCTTCGGGTCGCCGGAGTACCACGCGTCATCGACGGCCATCTCGGCGAGTGCGGGCGCCCACTGCCGGGGTGGCCACGGTGTCCCGTTGTCAGGCAGCGGCATCGGTTGTCACCTCCGGTCGCGGTAGTAGGTGGCGCCACTCGTGCGCGGTGGAGTGGACGGCGTACCGCAGCGCGTCGCAGCTGTGATCCCCGCGCTTGAGTGGGCGGTCTTCGCCGGCCGCCGCGGCGGCGGCATCCCACACGTAGTCGGGCAGCTCGCCGAGCAGGCCGGCACACGAGCGGTGGACGCGCAGCAGGCCGGCGCCGAACGCGGTCGCCACCGACCGGATGCCGTCGAGTACTTCGTTCTTGGCCCGGGTCACCCCGGGGTGCCCGTCCTCCCACAGCTGCGCCATCATCGACGCCGCGCTCGGGTCGAGGAACGTCCACTCCGGTTCGACGCCGAGCCCGCCGAGCCACCCCTGCAGGGCGGCCGAGTACTGCGCATCGGTCATCTGCCGGCGCCGGGCACGGGAGTCGTATCGCCACTCTGCGCAGGCGTAGAGCAGACCGTCATCGCCGAGCCCGAGCAGGATCGCCGACAGCGGGTTCGTGGTGCCGTAGTCGATGCCCACCCAGTAGCGGGACATCGGCGGCAGCTCGTCGACGACGTGCAGCTGCTCGTCGAACATGTCGTAGATCGAGCCCTCGGCCACGACCCACGCGCCGTCGATCATCCGCCGGCGCCATAGCCCGACGTACTCGGCCGACAGGGACGCGACGTAGGCCGGCGACAAGCTCGGGTTGTCGGCGAGCTTGAAGTGCCAGGCACGCAGATCAAGTTCGGCTGCGCGGTCGAGGTAGCCGACCTTGAGCCAGTGGGCCGGCGAGTCGGGGTTCGTGGTCGCCAGCAGCCGCGCGCCGTCCACGCTGAGGCGGGCGAGCAGCTGCACCCAGAACGGCTCGGGCAGCAGCGTCGCCTCGTCCACGTACGCCAACGCGGCCGTCAGACCTCGCAGGCGCCCCTCGGCCCGGGCGTCCGCCGCGCCGATCAGGTGGACGGTGCGGCCGAGCACGGTCGCCGTGGTGGCGCCGCGGGTGTGCCGGATCTGAGCCGCGACCGGACCGAACAGCGCAGCGTCGCAGAGGGGTTCGAGCACGTTGCGCTCGATCGTCTGCAGCGACCTGCCGCAGACGATGATCAGGCCGGACGGCGGCGCCTCAGCAACGGCCAGCAGGAACGCGAGCAACGACGCGACGGTCTTCCCGCTGCGCACCGCGCCGTGCCAGATGTTGATGCGGGCCTGCGCTCGGGCGACGCTGCGCAGCTGTTTGCGGGACAGGGGGAGGGCGGAGAGCACGCCTCACCCCCCGTCCGCGGCCCCCTCGTCCTCGTCGGACGCGAAGGCGTCGCGCAGGCCGCGGGCAAGGTCGGTCAGCATCGACCGCACCTCGTGCCCGGACGTGCCGGCGTCGATCTCGGCGAGCCGTGCCGCGCTGGTCAGATATCCGCCGATGGCCTGCGAGTGGTGGCGCTCGTCCGCGGCCGGCGGGTCGTCCGAGACGACGTCGACCGTGTCGCCGGTCGGCAGCAGCTCGACGCGCACGTACGTGCCGGCCTCGATCCGGTCGAGGTTCGCCGCGGCCCGCCGGTACAGGCGGGCCGTCAGGTCACGGCGCAGCGCGGCGAGATCCTCCTGCCGGGCCGCGGTCGCCGGCGCCACCCGGGCGCCGCCGGTGAACGCGAGCCCGAGCTCGGCCGCGATCTTCGACACGGTCGAGCTGCTGCGTCCGATCTCGGCGGCGATGGTGTTGCGGGACAGGCCGTCGGCGTGCAGGCGGCGGACCTGGTCGCGGTCGTCGTCACTGATGGGCTCGCGCATTGGGGTTCACCTCCCAGCATTGGGCACAGGGTCATGGCATGGGTGCGCCCATAAGCGTTGCTTTGGTCACGGCTGCTGATCTCAAGCCGAATTAGCGGTGATTTCGTCTCCTACAATTCGCGCGCCTTGGGTGTCAGACTCGTTGCCGGAGCGGCGCCGCCCGTTACTTGCGAAGGCTAGGAAGGGTGCTCTGTGGGTGACTTGGAACGCAAGCGGGCTGATGAGCTGCCTGCTGCGCGATGGGGGCCGGCCGATGTGATCGAACTGACCCGATCTTCTCTGGCGGCGGGTGTCATGGTTGTCATCCTGATCAGGCATCCACAACTGGATGCCGCAGCGATGACACTTCTCGGCACGGGGTTCGCTGCGATCGCTGTGCCCGTACGGCGTGCTGGCGGTCGGCGGTAACAACAACGGTCCGCCACCGGGGGGAGGGTGGCGGACCGTCAGTCTTGGTGTTCCGGGCACGCCGGAAGCGCCTCCAACTCTAGGTCACGGAAAGGTAACGGCGCAAGCCCTGTTGGGCTTCCTCTGTCGATGCGCCCAGCGGTGGGTGTTGACGCCGCGCAAGGGTGAAAGCCTTACCGCCAGATTCCGTGGTCGGCTAGGCGGCCGGCGTCTCCGACAAGTGGCCTGCGCATGTATTTCCGACGAGATCGCTATTCTTTCCGTCCGGGCATGTCGTGTTGCGCCAGATGGTGCCCTTGATCGAGGCGCCATGAATATCTGCCCCTGTAAGGTCGGCGCCCGTGAGGTCTGCGCCATCTAGCTTCACGTTTTTCAGTTCGGCGTCTCGCAAACTTGCATTGACTAATTTAGCTCCGGCCAGATTTGCGGATTCAGGCTTTTCGGCGGGGGGATTTGACGCCCACGCAAACGCGACAATGCCGCCTGCCGCAAAGAATGTGGCGATCAGGAGTGGTCGGAGTGAGCTCTTAAACTGCCCCTGTAGAACCTGGGTTTGGGCCATGGCTTCGATGTCCATGGCTCGACTATTGACGTCGGAGAGCTCGGACTTTAGCTGCGTCCTTGCTGCGGCGTCATCCGGTGAATCGCTGAGTGCGTTCAGCTTCTCGTCCGCTGCCCGTCGAACGGCAATGAGATCATCTGGGTCGCTGAAGCCTTGAAGATAGATGTCTTGCCCCTTGAAGAAATCTACCGCCGGAATCAGATTCTTCTTTCTATCCTTCCCCTGTTTCCCCCACTCGTTCGCCAGCTCTTGGATCGTAACCGATACTGGCAGTAGCAGGCCGACAGCGATCCAAATCGTGCACACCACGGCAATGAGCCCAACGGTGGCTCCGCCGATTGCAAACCAGAGTCGACCGCCATTGCTTAGCCTGCCAATGTTTGATAGCTGACTTCCTGCGATCAGGGCTGCGCCGACTGCGGCGGAGCTGGCAACTAGCCATTTGGCGGCATCCCTAATCGCCTTGTTCGCCGGCTGTAGGTTCTCGTCGGCGGACGGCTCTCTGGGTGGAATGTCAACGTTTCCCATTAGTGGCTCGGTCGGATCGCTACTCTCGGCGGAAGGTTCTGAATGTGGAGCGAAACATTTCCGCTCTCCCACCGATTTCGCCGACTTCCTACCTTTCCCACTGCTTGGCTGCGGTCAAGGATTTTGACGTCGGGCTCATCGAAATGTTGGGCGATATTTCGACTCTCCCCCATGGTCAGGACAGAATCTTCGTCGGCGGTGGGTCCGCTCTCGATTTGGCTGATTCGGTAGGGAACGGTGAGCTCGCTACCCTCGATCGATGCTCTCGCAATTGGGATAACGAACTGATCGGTCGATTCTTCCGATTTCACCTGAGCAAAGATCGCGTCCTCGCCCTGTGCGTGGATTGCGGCCAGTTGACCTACCGTCTTCCCGTCCTTGGATTTCACAATAATGGCCTGATCTGAGGTGAGCTGCGAAATCTTCATGGTGGTCTTGGTCTCCGGCTTCAAGAACGGGCATGGGAGAGTACTGGCCACTTCATTTTGAGCGAGGTGCAGAAGTTTGGCAGCATGGCGGAGCCGTTTGGGTGTGTCTTCTCCTAGGCGGCGCACGACGCGCAGCGCGGGAGCTTGAATCACTGCGCGTTCAACTCTCATTAAGTGCAAAGACAAGACTGAGCAACTCTGCCACGCCCCATACACGTTGCCTGCGATCGTCGAGCGGCACGGGTGCCGAGCAGGCCGGCCCGGTGCTGCAGGTGACCCATGGGACGTCGTTCGGCTGGGTGTGCAGGGTGAGCTCGCCGGCGCACCACGGGCACGGCCGGCCCTCGATCACCTGCTCGCGAGGGTCGAGCTGCAGGGCGCCGAGCACGACCCGCTCGGCCTGGCCGGCGACGAGTACGGCCTCGCGCTGCAGGTGCTCGGGCAGCAGGCCGAACAGCGCTGGCCCGCGGGTCCGGTCGCCGCGCGGCTCGGGTTCAGTGTCCTCGTCGAGCAGCCGGCCCTCGACGAACAGCGCGGCCCAGTGCAGGCCGTGCCGGCGGCTTCCGGGGTCACTCGGGCTGCGGTAGGTCCAGCGGCGGGGGTCGCCGGCGTCGACCTCGTCGAGCGCCCACACCGCGGGCCGGCCCGGGCTGGACATGCGGCGCCGGCCGATCGGCCGCTGCACCGCGGCGGCGAGCGTGTCGGCGCAGTCGAACAGCAGCCCCTCGACGCGCACCGCGGCGTCGAGCGCGGTCAGGTTCGCCGGGGCCGGGTACTGGCGCAGGGTGAGCGGAACCCGGTCGGCGACGAGCAGCTCCACCTCGTCGGCAGCCTGGCGGGCAAGGTGGGTGGAGAGCTGCGCAGGCGGCCACGCGGGGGCCGGCGGGGTTTCGATCGCGACGAGCAGAGCGCCCCAGTGTTCGCGCACGGTGCGCAGCTGCTCGACCGCTCGACGGATGTGGGCGGATGGGTACACGGTGTCTCCCCCAAAGGTGTTGCAGTGATGGTGAGCTGGTGGGCCCGGCGCCCCTCTCGCGGTAGGGGGCGCCCGGGCTGGTCTAGGTGCCCGGCTGCTGTGCCCCCGTGGGGGCGGGGAGGCGGGCGGCGGCGCGGGCGAGCGCCCACCCGTCGACGAGCTCGGCGGCGAGCAGGGCCTCGTACGCTGCTCCGTCCGACTCGACGGCCGCGTGCCGGCCGTCGTCGAGGGTGTCGAGGCGGGCATGCAGGCGCGCGAGCTCGACCTCGGCGAGCCGGCCGCGCTGCGCCCGGGCGAGGGCCCGCTGCAGGGCGCGCAGCCGCTGATGCGCGATGCGCCGCAGCCGGCCGTGCATCCGGGACCACTCGTTGCACCACTCCCGGTACACGGACAGGTCGACGAGTCCCGCGCGCAGCAGCTCGGCCTCGGCCGGCAGCAGGGCGCCACGCTCGGCGCGGGCGACCAGGTGCAGCAGCTGCTCGACGTCCGGCCGTGCGCCGGCGGCCGGGGCGCTCACTGCTCACCCCGGGGGGCGACCAGGTAGGAGACGACGAGCAGTCCGTGCTCGTCGAGGCGCAGCTCGGCGTCGGCCGCGGCACGGCCCGCGGTGCGTAGCTCGGAGCGGACCAGGTCGAGCAGCTCGGCAGCGTCGGGCAGGGATACGGGGACGTCGAGCACGCGCTCGGCACGGGTCACGGAGACGAGACGACGGGGAGGGACGGACACGGGTTGTGACCTTTCGGAAGGGTGGGCGCGGACACCCGCGCGCGCATGGGGGGCGCATCGACCGGTCGCGGCGGGGAAATCACCGAATTCCCTTACCGTGAGCGACAGTTCGGGCCCTCGGGCTGCCTCCGTTGCGTGGCACGGGCGGCTGCATAATGAGGGCCTCGACGGCGGCGAGTTCGCGCTGCCGCTCTGCGAGCAGCAGCTCGGCTGCTTCGACCCGGGACGGGTGAGCGGTCGCCCGGCGGTGCCACGTACCGGCCCGATCCGGCCCGGTGTGCGTCCTGCGCCGGCACGGCTCTCCGGCCGGCGCCCGACACCACTCGCACACCACAGCCAGAGCATCCGCACGCCCAGCCCGTGCAGCAGCCTCCCGTGCCGCTCGCACCGGCCGGAACGGCGCGAGCTGCTCGGCCGCCCCGGCGGGCAGTGCGCGGCCGGCCGCGAGTCGGCCGGCGAGTGACGGGTGCGGCCCGCCGGTCAACTGCCGCGAGCTGCTCGGCGCGGCCTGCCCCGTGGCAACCGCGTGCCGCTGCGCCCGGATCGCAGCCTGGTACGCCTCGACGTTGTCGGGGTCGACGGCCGGCCGCGGGTCGGTGTGCCGGGCGAGCAGGGCCCGGCGGTGGGCGGCCCATTTGCGGGTGATGTCGACGGGCAGGATCGGATAGGGCGAGCCCGTGATGTGGGCGCGCGCGACGGCGGCGGCGTCCCACCTGTCGGGGGCGGTCGCGGGCACTTCGCGCAGCAGGTCGGCCCAGTTGGCGAGTTGGCCGGCGGCCTCGGCGGGGTCGAGCTGGGCGGCCCGGGGGTCGAGCCGCCCGACGTAGGCGAGCAGGGCGGCGCACTCGTCGGGGGTCACGCGCTGTCCTCCTGGTTGCTGGTGTTCATCTGGTCGAGGGCGGCCTGCAGTGCGGCGGCGTGCTGCTCGGCACGGGTTGGTCGGTGACCGGTGGGCGGTACGGCCTGCAGGTGGCGCTCGGCCGGGGGCTGCTCGGGCCTCTCCCGGTTGATCCACTGCTGCCAGTCGAGCCGCCACTGCTGCACGGTCCGCGCGGGCCCGGTAGCCCGGTGGGTCCGCCATTTGGCGGTGGCGTGGTCGATGCCGTCGAGGCCGAGCCGCTGTAGGTGGCCGGACGCCGCGGCCCAAGCGAGCAGCGCGTCGTCGGGTTCCCAGGTGGCGGCGAGAGCGCAGAGAGAGCTCGCCGCGGGTGCGCCGTTACGACCTGCACTCTCTCTACTACCCCCGCCACTCTCACCGGGTCGGGTCGGGTCGGGCCGGGACCACCCGGACGCGCCCGCCCCGTCCGGCCCGGACGCGGGCCCGTGGCCTGCGCTTTCGCCGAAATCGGGGGGTGGTTCCGGATCGAAATCGTCCGCGGGGGCGCCCGGATCGTCGTCGAACGGCGGCGGATCGGCCGGCGAATCGCGCTTCGATCGCTGCGAGTTGCGCCCGCGCCGCTTGCGGTCGGCCTCCCGTTGCCGCACCCCTTCGACGCTCGCGCGGGTCGGGTTGTAGCGCAGGAAGTCGTGCATCAGGAACTCACCCGCGGCCACCGGCGGGCAGCGCGGGCAGGTGTGCCCTGGCTCGTGCCACAGGCCGGCCCGCACGAGTCGCGCGGTCTGAGGCCCGGTGCCGAACAGCCCGGCGACCACACTGGGGATGCGTCCCTCGGTCAGATGCTGGGCGGTGTAGGCGCCGCAGCGCAGCCACAGGCCGAGCGCGGCATTCCCGGCCTTGAGCAGCTTCGGGTGCGAGTAGGCGGTGTCATCAACCTTGAACCACGTCACGGCAGTTCTCCCTCGGTGGTAGCGGAATGGATGGCGGTTCGGGGCGGTGGGCGACCGCGGCGGGCGAGTGTGAGTCGCAGCGCGGCCCGCATGGGTACGGGCGAGCAGGCCGGCCGCACGGGGTGCGGCCGGCCGCGCAGCTTCCGCTCACGAGGTGATGTCGAGTCCGTCGAGCTGCCCGGGTCCCGGGGTGGGGCGGGCCTCGACGACCGGCCGCGCCGCCGGCCGGCGGCGCGGCCGAGCAGGCTCGACCGTGGTCGGGTACGGGTGGGCGGTGCCGTCGACAGCGAGCTGCAGCGGCGCCTCGACGACGCCCTCGACGGCGGTCGTGCCGCTCACGCGACCGCCCTCGACGACTCGCCGGTGCTGGCATGGCGGCGACCGATGCGCGCGATCAGGTCGAGGTACCACTGCGGCTCGCCAGCGGCCTGCGCTGCCCGCCATGCATGCCGCACGCCGTCGACGTCATCGGCAGCGACAGCGGCAGCCAGGAACAGCGGGCGCGACCGCGGCAGCGCATGCACGCTCACGTGTCGCACTCCAGTTCGATAGGGCGGCGGCCGGCGACCGTGCACGCCGCAAGCTGCTGCAGCTGCTCGCCAAGCTCGACCGCGGCCCGGTAGGACAGATCGGCGGCGAGCAAACCGTCGCCGGCCGGCAGCACGTCGACGAGCTCGGCCCGCCGGCGCCGGACGACCGCAGCACGCCGGCGCCGGTGAATCCAACACAGCAGCGCGGCCCGCACTCCAGCACGGGCACGCCCGCGGGAGGCGTCGAGCGCGGCGCCGGCCCAATCGAGGCGGTAGTCGCTCCCGTCAGGGTCAAGGGCCCGGGCCCGGTGATGGGTGGCCGCGGCGGCGAGCTCACGCAGCCGCTCGGCGACGAGCTGCTCGTCAGCCGCGAACGCGAGCGCGACCAGGTCGAGCAGCCGCTCGGCCCCGTCGGTCACATCGAGACGCACCGTGTACCCGTCCGGGTGTAGCGTCGCGCGGATCACCTGAGCCTCACATACAGGCGCAGACGGCCGTCGGTCTCCGGGTAGGTCTTGGAGACTCGCGCGATCGAAACGGACGGGTCCGCCCGGAGGATGGCGAGTACGGCGTCGATGAGCGCGGGATCGGCAATGATCCGCAGGTGCCCTGCGCGGGGCTTGTTCATCGAGCACCCCGCGGAACGAGGTTGGCCGGGCCGCAGGCGGGGCGGGCCGCCGGCAACACCTGGTGCATGGCCCGGATTGCTTCGAGGTGTTCAGGACCGAATCGGACGTACTTGCCGTACTTCTCGTGGGGAATCCGGTTGATGTTCCGGCGCAGCCACGTCTCGGGCAGGGATAGAGCTTCTGCGGCGCCGGCGTAGTCGTGCAGGAGGGTCATGCGCGCTCCTTCGCGTCAGTTCATGTCGCTTCCGTTCTGCTTCGTGACGCTACATCTGCGCATTCGCGAACGCGAATGATTTCTGCGTCCGCTGGCGACAGGGCGCCCGGGCCCGCGTCGAGCCTGGGTTGGCGTGTTCGCGCAATGTTGGCCCGCACCGATATGGGATTGCGGGTTTCTGGCTGTTAGCCTCGTTCGCGAACGCGGCAGGGCGTTGTCTAGGCCCCACCGTCAGTACTTTGGCGCCGCGCATGGCGCCGAAGGAAGCGTGCGAAGGGAACCGGGGATGTCCGAGAGCTCAGCGGGCAGTGATGCCCTTACGCAGATGGTGCGCGCCGCGCTAGACCGGCCTGGCATGTCCTATCAAACCCTTGCAGCCATCGCGATTGATCCGCAGAGCGGCGAGGGTGTAGGCGCCACCTGGCTGCACAAGCTGGTGAAGGGCAACGTGGCCCGCGCACCGGAAGCGCGGGTCCTTCGGGCCCTGGCCGCTGGGCTCAAGCTTCCGCTGTCAGAGGTCCAGCGGGCGGCGGCCGAGCAGTGGCTGCAGTACACCAGTACCGAGCTGTCGGGACTCCCGGAAGACGTGCGGGTCATCCTCGGTCACCTGGAGGGCATGGCACCGGAGGACCTGTCCCGCGCGCGGGCCGTGATCGAGGCGCTGACCGCAGGGGCGAACGGCTCTTCGTCGGATGCGTCCTAGTTAGTCCCTATACACGCCTCTCACAAGATCGGATCATCCTCGCCCCAACCGCTACTCGGGCGTAGGGTCGAACAAGCTTTTGGGCAGGTGGGTGCAGCAACGGGGGCCGACCTTGTGCTGCTCGAAAGAGGGGGTTGCGTGGACAGTGTCACCCACGAGCTGGCGGAACTCGACGAGGGCGTTCCGGTCATGCTGGTGGTGCTTTGCGGCACGCTCGTGCTCGTGGGAGACCCGCGCGTCGTGTCGGCTGATCACCTGGCGCGGCACACGGCGGACGTTCAGGCATGGATGGCCGGCGCTGAAGTCGACGCCAACCGGGCCGCGGATGTGCTGGCCGGTCAGATCGAGTGCCTGATCAAGGGTGAGTCCCTCGCACTGCCTGCTAGGTAAGTCGGCGGACGAGTGCCCCCGGACCGATCACGGGTCCGGGGGCACTGTGCTGCCAGGGATCAGGCCGCCGCGGCGACCTCCTCGCGGGCCAGCAGGACGTCAGCCGGGGCGCCGGCCTGAGTCAGGGTGAACGCATGGTCGACGGCGGCGATCACCTCGTCGTCGAGAATGTCGAGCAGATGCCCGTACCGGTCGACGGTCGTCTGAATCGACTCGTGGCCCAACCGCGCCTGGATCGCCGGAAGGGGAATCCGGGCGGCGATCATCCATGAGGCGTGAGTGTGCCGGAGGTCGTGAGCGCGCGGGGTCTTGGTCAGCCCCTCGTCCTGGGCTTTCGCGATGGCGGGCAACCACCGCTGGCGGCGGAACGTCGCCGGCAGCCACGCGCCCCCCTCGGGCGCCGGAAACAGCAGGTCTTCCGTGGCCTTGCCCCGGGCCGCACGCTGGACAATTGCGCTGAGCCGGGGCGTCAGCACGATGGTGCGCCGCGACCTCTTGGTCTTCGGTGGCCCCATGTACCGCTTGCCGTGCTCGTCGAGCTTCCATGTCCGCTGAATCCGCACCGCGGGGCGGCCGTTGCGGCGAACTATGTCCCGCTTCTGCAGGGCGGTCAGCTCGCCCCACCGCATTCCGGTCCCGACCGCGAGTTCGACGATGTCGGCAGCGTCGGCCTTCAGGTGCTTATGGACGAGGGCGTACTCCCAGTGCTCCAGGAAGCACATTTCGTCGCTGTCGGTGTCGTCCGGGCGCGGCAGCCGGGTGCCCACGCAGGGATTGGTCGCGCGCTTCTCGCCCAGCACGGCCGCCTGCAGGATGCTCGACAGCAAGCCGTGGTTGTCCCGGACTGTCTTGGCCCGGTACTTGCGGCGCTTGCGCGCGTCCTTGGGCGGATACGGCCCCCACCGGCCCGCCTCCAGATCGTTGACCCACAGTTTGATGGCGTCGCCGGTGATGGACTCCGGCCCGTCGGCGACCGAGAAGTCCCGGAACCACGGGACCATGTTGCACTCGATCATCTGCCGGTACTTCGCCTTAGTGCCGCCCTGAACGCCGGTCAGCAGTTCGACGAAGTTGAGCGCGTACGCCTCGAACATCGTGTCGGGGGCGGTCTCGGGCTCGGCCGCCTGCTCCTCGACGAACCCGCGGCCCTTGACCCACCCGGGCGGCCACTGCTCGCCGTGCCCCTTCACGAGGTCACGGAAGCGTTCGGAGCTCTTGAGGTCGTCGAACTTCTCGGACTCCTGCTTGCCTGTCCGGGCGCCGCCGTCACGCCAGGTAACCGTGTACGTGGTGCCACCGTCTTTGCGTTCGCGAACGCGAATGGATGCCATGTGGCGACCGTATCCCGATCCGTGCTGACACGGTGCTGCAATTTCACCTGGGCAAACACAAGGGGCTGACCCGTTTTCACAGGTCAGCCCCTTGGTGGTGCTGGCGGAGGATACGAGATTCGAACTCGTGAGGGTTTTATCCCAACACGCTTTCCAAGCGTGCGCCCTAGGCCTCTAGGCGAATCCTCCGTGGGAGAGCTTAGTACATGTTCAGGGGTGGTCGCGACCACGTATCTCGTAGGCGAGGGCGGGGTGTGACCTGCGGATCGGGATGGTGGAGGTGGGGGTGGGGATCGGGTACTGTTGGGGGCAGCCCCTCGTGTGGCGTCATCTTTCTGAACTCCCCCAGGGCCGGAAGGCAGCAAGGGTAGGAGAGCTCTGGCGGGTGCGCGAGGGGTCTTTGCGTTCCCGGGGCCCGGTGGCCCGGTTGAGGGGCGACGCGTTTGTCGGCCCGTCCCGATATCGTCGGTGGTGTGTCCCTAGCCCTGTACCGCCGCTATCGCCCCGAGACTTTCGCCGAGGTCATCGGGCAGGAGCACGTGACCGCTCCGCTCCAGCAGGCCCTGCGCAACAACAGGGTCAACCACGCGTACCTGTTCAGCGGCCCGCGAGGCTGCGGGAAGACGACGAGCGCGCGCATCCTGGCCCGCTGCCTGAACTGTGAGCAGGGGCCGACGCCGACCCCGTGCGGGGAGTGCCAGTCCTGCCGGGACTTGGCGACGGGCGGGCCCGGGTCGATCGACGTGATCGAGATCGACGCCGCGTCGCACGGTGGTGTGGACGACGCGCGTGAGCTGCGGGAGCGGGCCTTCTTCGCGCCGGTGCACAGCCGGTACAAGATCTTCATCCTGGACGAGGCGCACATGGTGACCTCGGCCGGCTTCAACGCGCTGCTGAAGGTGGTGGAGGAGCCGCCGGAGCACCTCAAGTTCATCTTCGCGACCACGGAGCCGGAGAAGGTGATCGGGACGATCCGCTCCCGCACGCACCACTATCCGTTCCGGCTGGTGCCGCCGGGGACGCTGCGCGACTATCTGGCGGAGGTCTGCGGGCGGGAGCAGATCCAGGTGGAGGACTCCGTCTTCCCGCTGGTGGTGCGCGCCGGTGCCGGGTCGGTGCGTGACTCGATGTCGGTGATGGACCAGCTGCTCGCCGGCGCCGGCGAGGGCGGTGTGACGTACCAGATGGCGACCGCGCTGCTCGGGTACACCGACTCGGCGCTGCTGGACGAGGTGGTGGACGCCTTCGCCGCGCACGACGGGGCGACGGTGTTCCAGGTGATCGACCGGGTGGTCGAGGGCGGGCACGATCCGCGCCGGTTCGTGACGGACCTGCTGGAGCGCCTGCGGGACTTGGTGATCCTGGCCACCGTGCCGGACGCCGGGGAGAAGGGGCTGATCGACGCCCCGGCCGACCGGGTCGCGATCATGCAGGCCCAGGCGGACGTCTTCGGGGCGGCCGAGCTGAGCCGGGCGGCGGACATCGTCAACACCGGGCTGACCGAGATGCGGGGGAACGCGGCCCCGCGGCTCCAGCTGGAGCTGATCTGCGCCCGGGTGATGCTCCCTGGCGCGTACAGCGACGAGCTGTCGTTGCAGGCGCGGCTGGACAAGCTGGAGCGCCGGGCCTCGGCCGGGGGCTTCGCGGCTCCGGCGGCCGGGCAGATGGCGCCGATGGCACCGATGGCACCCGCAGCGCCGATGGCACCCGTGACGCCCATGCCGGCGATGCCCGCGGCGCCCGTGCAGGGCGCCCCGGTGCCGGTTGAGGCCGCACAGCCCGCACAGCCGGCACCGGTCGTGCAGGCCGCACCGATGCAGGCACCCCCCGTCCAGCCCGCGCCGGCCCCGGCCGGGCCCGCGCCCGGCGCGTGGCCGATTCCGCGCAGCTTCCCGCCGGCCGGTGGCGCGCCCGCGCCCGCCCAGCCGGCGCCCGTGCAGACCCCGCCGCAGCCGATGCCCGCGCCCGTCCAGGCCCCCACCCCCGTCCAGGCCCCCGCGCCCACGGCGGCCCCGGCAGCGGCCCCGGCCGGCGGGCAGCCGTCGGGTGCCGCACAGCAGGGCGCCGCACAGATCCGGCAGATGTGGCCGCAGATTCTGGAGGCGGTGAAGAACCGCCGCCGCTTCACCTGGATCCTGCTCAGCCAGAACGGTCAGGTGGCCGGGTTCGACGGCAGCGTGCTCCAGGTGTCGTTCATCAACGCGGGCGCCCGGGACAGCTTCGTCGGCAGCAACAGCGACGACGTGCTGCGCCAGGCGCTGTCGGACGCGCTCGGTGTGGACTGGCGGATCGAGTGCATCGTCGACCCGTCGGGCGGCTCGTCCGGCGGGGTCGCAGGTGGCGGAGGCGGCACCGCCCCGGCGGCCGGCGGCAACTTCGGCGGCGGTGGCGGTGGCGGTGGCGGCGGTTGGGGTGCACCCCCGGCGCGTCCGGCGGCGTCCGCGCCCCCGATGCAGGCTTCCGCACCGGCGTCCGTCCCGTCTCCCGCGCCCGCACCCGTGGCCGCACCACCGTCGGCACCGGTCGCAGCGGCCGCCCCGACGGCGCCGGCTCCGCCCGTGCAGGCCCGGCCGGCCGCGCCCGCCGCTCCGGCGGTCGCCCTGGAGGACGACATCCCGGAGGAGGACGATCCGGACCTCAAGGAGGAGACGTTCTCCGGCCAGGAGCTGATCATCCGCGAGCTGGGGGCGACGGTCCTGGAGGAGATCCGCCACAGCGGCGGCTGACGGGCGGGCACCACGTAGGCTCGTGGCGAAGACGTCGGACGACAACGTCGGGCGACGACGCAGACGAAACCCGAACGCAAGGGAGTGAGCCGTGTTCCCCGGTGGTGGCCAGCCCAACATGCAGCAGCTGCTCAAGCAGGCGCAGAAGATGCAGCAGGACCTCGCCAAGGCCCAGCAGGAGCTCGCCGAGACGCACGTGAACGGTTCGGCGGGCGGCGGCCTGGTCGAGGCCACGGTGACCGGTGCCGGTGAGCTGGTGGCGCTGACCATCGCCCCGGCGGCCGTCGACCCGGACGACACCGAGACCCTGGCCGACCTGATCCTGGCGGCGGTCCGGGACGCGAACCAGTCCGCGCAGAAGATGCAGGCCGAGCGGATGGGCCCGCTGACCCAGGGCCTGGGCGGCGGCATCCCGGGCCTGCCGTTCTGACCTGCGGAACTTCCCCGAGCGGTCGGGAAAGTCCGAGGTCATGATGGTCTGAAGGTCAGACGATAGACCTGTGTGATTTATGCGGGAGTAGGGCGTCGGGCGGTGCGCCCGGCGCCCGATTCGTTGGATGATGGCACCGGAGTACCCCGCGCGGGTGCCCCACCGACCGGCCGAGACCGACCAACCCGACGGAAGGCGCGACGTGTACGAGGGCGTGGTTCAGGACCTGATCGACGAACTGGGCAGGCTGCCCGGCGTCGGGCCCAAGAGCGCGCAGCGGATCGCCTTCCACGTCCTGCAGGCCGACCCCACCGACGTGCGCCGGCTGGCGCACGCGTTGCTGGAGGTCAAGGACAAGGTCCGGTTCTGCGCGGTCTGCGGCAATGTCGCGGAGGCCGAGCAGTGCCGCGTCTGCCTCGACCCGCGCCGCGACCTCGCGGTGATCTGCGTGGTCGAGGAGCCCAAGGACGTCGTCGCCATCGAGCGCACCCGCGAGTTCCGCGGCCGCTACCACGTGCTGGGCGGCGCGATCAGCCCCATCGAGGGCGTCGGCCCGGACGACCTGCGGATCCGCGAGCTGCTGGCGCGCCTCGCGGACGGCACGGTCACCGAGCTGATCCTGGCCACCGACCCCAACCTGGAGGGGGAGGCGACCGCCACCTATCTGGCCCGGCTCTGCAAGCCGATGGGCCTGAAGGTGACCCGGCTGGCGAGCGGTCTGCCCGTCGGCGGGGATCTGGAGTACGCGGACGAGGTCACCCTCGGTCGCGCCTTCGAAGGGAGACGACTGCTCGATGTCTGACCGGACGCTCAACCAGCAGCCCCACACGCCCCACCAGGGCGGCCCCCACCAGGCCGGCCCGCACCCGGCCGACCCGCAGCAGGACCGGCACGCCCCGCACATCCACGCGCACGGCTCGGAGCCGGACGACTTCGCGGTGCAGATCGCGGACTCGGTGGAGAGCTTCGTGCTCGCCGTCACCGAGGTCGCCAAGGGCGACGAGCCCGGCAGCGCGGTCTCGCTGCTCCTCCTGGAGGTCTCGCAGCTGCTGCTGGCCGGCGGCCGGCTCGGCGCCATCGAGGACGTCGTCCCCGAGGACCGGTTCGAGCCCGACGCCGGGCCGGAGCCGGACGGTGAGCAGCTGCGGGAGCGGCTGGCCGAGCTGCTGGCGCCGATCGACGTCTACCACGAGGTCTTCGACCCGTACGGGCCGCCGGAGAAGCCGAACGCGTTCCGGATCTCGGACGACCTGGCCGGCGTGGTCAGCGAGCTCCAGCACGGGCTCACCCACTACCGCGAGGGGCGGGTCAGCGAGGCGCTCTGGTGGTGGCAGTTCTCGTACCTCTCCAACTGGGGCACGACCTGCTCGGCGGTGCTCCGGGCGCTGCAGTCGCTGATCGCCCACGTCCGGCTGGACAGCCCGATCGGGGCGGTGCCGGACGGTGCGGACACCGACGACGACGGGCTCACCGACGAGCAGCTGGAGCAGCAGGCCGGTGACCTGATGGCCGCCGAGCTCGGTCTCGGACGGTAGGGCCGCGGCAGGGGAGGGCGGGCTGTGACGCACGTCTCAGGCTCCGGGGCCGGAAGGGAAAACCCCGGGGTCGCGTCCGTTCGTCCGCCGATTCTCCGGGGCCGCCCCGGATGCCCCGCAGACCTGCCGGTGTCCGGTCCCGTACCGCCGCCCACCTGCTGAAACGGGCGTCTCATCATATGGAAAGCGACAGTCGCGGCACCCCTGCTCGGTAGACTGGCGCGGACCGCACAACCCCCGCCACCCGGGGGTGCGGGGGCCCCGGGCCCCCGGAAACGACACAAGTCGAGGAGCGCACGTGGGCCTTGTCGTGCAGAAGTACGGCGGCTCATCCGTTGCGGATGCCGAGGGCATCAAGCGCGTGGCCCGTCGAATCGTTGACGCCAAGAAGGCCGGCCATGAGGTCGTCGTCGTGGTGTCCGCGATGGGCGACACGACGGACGAGCTCATCGAACTCGCGGAGCAGGTGTCACCCATCCCTGCCGGCCGTGAGTTCGACATGCTGCTGACCGCTGGAGAGCGCATCTCCATGGCCCTGCTGGCCATGGCGATCAAATCCCTGGGGCACGAGGCCCAGTCCTTCACGGGCAGCCAGGCCGGTGTCATCACCGACTCCGTCCACAACAAGGCGCGCATCATCGACGTGACGCCGGGCCGCATCCGCACCGCCCTGGACGAGGGCAACATCGCGATCGTGGCCGGCTTCCAGGGCGTCTCGCAGACGAGCAAGGACATCACCACGCTCGGCCGCGGCGGCTCGGACACCACCGCCGTCGCCCTCGCCGCGGCGCTCAGGGCCGAGGTGTGCGAGATCTACACCGACGTGGACGGCGTCTTCACCGCCGACCCGCGTGTGGTGAAGAAGGCTCGCAAGATCGACTGGATCGCGTACGAGGACATGCTGGAGCTGGCCTCGTCGGGTTCCAAGGTGCTGCTCGACCGCTGCGTGGAGTACGCGCGGCGCTACAACATCCCGATTCACGTACGCTCGTCCTTCTCGGGCCTTCCCGGGACGATCGTCAGCAACGACAACCCGAACAAGCCCGAAGGGGGCGAGATGGAGCAGGCCATCATCTCCGGAGTCGCCCACGACACGTCCGAGGCCAAGGTCACGGTCGTCGGCGTGCCGGACAAGCCGGGCGAGGCGGCGCGCATCTTCCGCGCCATCGCCGACGCCGAGGTCAACATCGACATGGTGGTGCAGAACGTCTCCGCCGCGTCGACCGGCCTGACCGACATCTCCTTCACCCTGCCGAAGAGCGAGGGCCAGAAGGCCATCGACGCGCTCGGCCGGGTCAAGGAGGGCATCGGCTACGAGTCGCTGCGCTACGACGACGCGATCGGCAAGATCTCCCTGGTCGGCGCCGGCATGCGCTCCAACCCGGGTGTCACCGCGACCTTCTTCGAGGCGCTCTCCGAGGCCGGCGTCAACATCGAGCTGATCTCCACCTCGGAGATCCGGATCTCGGTCGTCACCCGTGCCGACGACGTCAACGAGGCCGTGCGCGCCGTCCACAGCGCCTTCGGGCTGGACAGCGAGTCGGACGAAGCGGTCGTCTACGGCGGCACCGGGCGATGACCCGGCGGCCGAACCTCGCCGTCGTCGGCGCCACCGGCGCGGTCGGCGAGGTACTGCTCGGCCTGCTCTCACTCCGTCAGGACATCTGGGGCGAGGTGCGCCTCGTCGCCTCCCCGCGCTCGGCCGGCCGCAAGCCGGTCGTGCGCGGGGAGCCCGTCGAGGTCCTCCCGCTCGCCGAGGAGGTCTTCGACGGGATCGACGTCGCCCTCTTCGACGTACCCGACGAGGTCTCCGCGCGCTGGGCGCCGATCGCGGCCGCCAAGGGCGTCGTGGTGGTCGACAACTCCGCGGTGTTCCGGATGGACGACGCCGTCCCGCTGGTCGTCCCCGAGGTCAACGCCGCCGCGGCCCGGATGCGCCCGCGCGGCATCGTCGCCGGCCCCAACTGCACCACCCTCACGATGATCGCGGCGCTCGGCGCGCTGCACGCCGAGTACGGGCTCAGCGAACTCGTCGTCGCCTCCTACCAGGCCGCCTCCGGCGAAGGCCGGGCCGGCGTGGATACGCTGCGCGAGCAGGTCGGGCTGGTCGCCGGCACCGAGGTGGGCGAGCACACCGGCGACCTCCGCGCGGTGATCGCCGACAACGGCCCGTTCGCCGCCCCGCTCGCGCTCAACGCGGTGCCGTGGAGCGGCTCGCTGATGGACGGCGGCTGGTCGTCCGACGAGCTGAAGATCCGTGACGAGTCGCGCAAGATCCTCGGCCTGGCGGGCCTCAAGGTCTCCGCGACCTGCGTCCGCATCCCGGTGGTGCGCACCCATGCGCTCGCCGTGCACGCCGTCTTCGAGCGCGAGGTCACCCAGGAGCACGCCCAGGAGCTGCTCCGGGACGCCCCCGGTGTGGTGCTCTACGACGACCCGGAGGCGGGCGAGTTCCCCACTCCCAACGACGTGGTCGGGACGGACCCGGTCTGGGTCGGCAGGGTCCGCCGGTCGCTGGACGACCCCGCCGCGCTGGACCTCTTCCTCTGCGGTGACAACCTGCGCAAGGGGGCGGCGCTCAACGCCCTGCAGATCGCCGAACTGGTCGCGGGCGAGCTGCCCGGCTGAGGTCGCCGCCGGCGTTCGCGCTGACGTTGCGTCGGCCCTTCCGTCCGACGCTTCGTCCGGTCTTCCGCCCTGGCGCTCTCGGCCGGTGTTTCGTCCGGGTTTGGGGTGGACCGGCCGAAGCTGTCCGGACGGGCCGACCCAGTATCCGGACAGCCCGCTCACGGAATCCGCCCGAATCCCCTGGAGGCGGCTTCGGCCCATGGGCGAGAATGTCCCGTGGGCTGGGCAACCATGACAGGGGATCGAGTGTCCAACGGGCGTGGCGAACGTGATGGTGGGAGCAGGGGCGGGCATCTCGGCAACGGCCGCGGTGACGTTCCCTCCGCGCGCCCAGTGGCCTGCGGATAGGCCGGAAGATAGCCAGATGACGGCGGTCGCACCCGGCCCGGCGGACTCCGGTGCCGGTACCAGCGCGGGCACCAGCGAGGATCTGCTCACCGAGACCTATCAGGCCCACTACCGTTCGCTGCTCCGGTTGGCGGCGTTGCTCCTCGACGACCTCTCGACGTGTGAGGACGTGGTCCAGGAGGCGTTCATCCGGGTCCACGCGGCCCGGCGCCGGGTTCGCGAGCCCGAGAAGACGCTCGCCTATCTGCGGCAGACCGTCGTCAACCTGTCCCGCTCCACTCTGCGGCGCCGGATCCTCGGCCTGAGGCTGCTGCCGAAGCCCATGCCTGACATGGCCAGTGCAGAAGAAGGCGCCTACGATGCGCTGGAGCGCGATCAGTTGAAGGCCGCGCTACGGGGTCTGCAACGCCGTCAGCGGGAGGTTCTGGTGCTGCGTTACTTCGTGGACATGACGGAGGCGCAGGTCGCGGAGACCCTGGGCATCTCGCTCGGTTCGGTCAAGGCGTACGGCTCGCGGGGGCTGGCCGCGCTGCGGGTCCAGATGGAGGCCGGGCATGGCTGACGACAGGGGAGGCCTGCTCGGCGCGGGCGGGCCGAACCCGGGCGGGCCCGGCGCGGACGGGCTGAACGCCGAGGAGCGGCTGGTCCGCGAACTGATGCAACGCGCGGTGTCCGATCTCCAGCCCGACCCGGGCGGACTGCACCACATCCGCCGCGCCGTACCCCGCCGGCGGGCCGCCGTACGCGGAGCCTGGACCGGCGCCGCCGCACTGGCGCTCGCCTTCGCCATCGCGCTGCCCACCCTGCACGACACCGACCACCTGGACCTCTCCGGCGGCCCCGGCTCGCCCGGCGCCCAGGGGGGGACGACCTCCGCCTCGACCGGAGGCACCACGGCCGTCGGCGAGCCGGCCGGCCCCAACCAGACGCCGCACGCCGGCACGAGCGGGACCGGCGCCGGCGCCGGTCCGTCCGGCTCCGCCGGCGCCTCGCCCAGCCCCGGGGCGACCACCCCCGACGCGGGCCCGGGTGGGGTCACCCCCGCCACCGCGCCCAGCACCGGCGGCGGCGTACTGGTGCCGCTCTGCACCCGCGGCGACCTCGGGCAGGGCACCGCCCAGGTCGGCACCGCCGACGCCGACGGGCGGATCTACGGATACTTCACCGTGCTCAACACCTCCGGGCAAGCCTGCCGGCTCGGCGGCCCGGGCGCGGTCTCCGTCGTCGCCGTCACCGGGACGGACGCCGCCCGGATCCGGGTGACCGACCACACGGCCGGCGACCCGGCGACCGGCCTGCCCGCCGCCGGAACGGGCGCCGGCGCCTCGGCCGCCGCCGTCGACGGGGCCGTCCAGGGGCTGCTCCTGGCGCCGCGGACCGGGTACCGGGTGGACTTCGGCTGGGTGCCGGACGCCGGCGGCTGCCCCGCCCCGGGTGGTTCCTCGCCCAGCGCGACGGCCGGCCAGGGTGGATCGGCCCTGGCAGCCGGGTCGGGCCAGGGCCGCACCTCGGGCGCGCAGGTCGGAGCC
This sequence comes from Kitasatospora sp. NPDC022785, assembly GCF_055561295.1. Lineage (NCBI taxonomy): Bacteria > Bacillati > Actinomycetota > Actinomycetes > Kitasatosporales > Streptomycetaceae > Kitasatospora > Kitasatospora sp. NPDC022785. The sequence goes on from NZ_JBVHHB010000005.1 coordinate 66,784, forward strand.
TCGGGCGGTCCGGGCGGTCCCGGTGGCTCGGGCGGCCCGGGTGGCTCGGGCCTGGCGGCCGGCTCCTCGGGGGCATCCAGCGCCGCGCCCCCGGCGACGACCACGCCGACGGCCGGCCCGACCACGGCCACGAGCCCCACGGCCACCCCGACCACCGGTCCCAGCGCGCCGCCGCCCACCGTCACCCTCGCCCACACGCCGGCCCCGGGCAGCCCGTCCACCGCGACGGCCGGCCTCCCGGGCGCCTGCGCGGGCACCGTCTACCGCACCGCCCCCCAACCCCTCCAGGCCCCGCCCGCGCCCACCGTGACCACCTCCCCGTCGGCCGGCTGAACCCGGGCGCACCTGGCGCGCCCCGCGCCCAGGAAGTCGGACGGGCCGACTTCTCGGGCGGCCGGCGGACCCCTGTGGTCGGGACGGGCGTGAGGAATGGTTACCGTGGGGGTGTGTACCGGTTCCTCCTGACTCCGCGCTGGCTGAGCGGCACCGCGCTGGCCGTCGCGGCCGTGGCGGTGTGCGTCTGGCTCGGCACCTGGCAGCTCGGCCGGTTCGAGGACAAGGTCTCCTCGCACCAGGAGATCAGCAAGTCGGTGGACGACGCCGGTACGGCCAGGCCGCTCGGCGAACTGCTCGGCGCCGACCGGCCGCAGGTCACCACCGACACGGTCGGCCGGGCCGTGACGGTGTCCGGCACCTTCGACCAGGAACACCAACTGCTCGTCCCCAACCGGGTGCTGGACGGCAAGCAGGGCTACTACGTGCTCACCCCGCTGCGCACCGGGGACGGCCGGACCGTCGCCGTCGTCCGGGGCTGGGCGCCGGGCACGCCCGCCGCCGGCGGCACCACCACCGCCTCGGCGGCGCCCGCGGGCGAGGTCACGGTGACCGGGCGGCTCCAGGCCGGCGAGACCAGCGGCAGCAACGGCGCGGTGGCCGGCGGCCTCCCGGCCGGACAGCTCGGCACGATCAACCAGGCCGCGCTGGTCAACAAGCTCTCCTACGACGGCTGGTACGACGGCTGGGTGTCCGCGGACGCGGCGCCGGCCGGGCTGACCACGGTGCCGACCGTGCAGCCCCAGGGCGGCAACGGGCTCACCCTGCGGGCGTTCCAGAACCTGGGCTACACGCTGGAGTGGTTCGTCTTCGGGGGCTTCGTCGTCTTCATGTGGTTCCGCCTGGCGCGCCGCGAGGCGGAGGCCGAGCAGGACCGGGCCCTCGGGCTGGACCCGGTCCTGGAGTAGCCCCCTCGGCGGGGGCTCAGCGCGTCGGCTTCGCCGGCGGCACGGACGGCACCACCGGCCGGGACGGTGTCGAAGGCTTCGCCGGTGTGGCCGACAGGGACGGGGACGGCGAACCGGACGGAGACGAGGACGGCGAACCCGACGGCGGCGGGTCGCACCGCCTGCTGCTGTTGCCGTTCCCGCTGCCGTCGTCGTCATCGTCGTGGTCGGTGTGGTGGCGCACCTTGCGTCCGCTCTTGGAGCTCTTCGAGCCCTTCGACCCGGACGACTTCGACCCGGACTTGGCGAGTACGACCACGCCGTCGTCGCCCTCGCCGTCCTCGACTGTGCGGTAGGCGGCCTGCAGGGCGAGGCTTCCCGCCGGAGCGCCGCCCGTCGTCGCTCCCCCGAAGGCCGACGCCCTGACCGAAGCCGAAGCGGTGGCCGAACCCGAGGCCGAAGCGGTGGCCGAAGCGGTGGCCGAGGACGTGGCCGACGCCGTCGGCTGCGTGGACGGTGACGCGGGCGGCGGGCAGGCCGCTCCACTGTCGCTGTCCTGACCCGAGCAGCCGGTGAGCACCAGGGCCCCGGCCACCCCCACCCCCACGATCGCCAGCAGACGTCTCACCCGGTCCCCCCGTCCTCCGGTGCGGCGTCCGCCGCCCCCTCGGCCCGATTCTCCCCGGCGGCGTCCGCGCCGAGGTGGCGCCGGACGAAGTCGATCTCCAGCCGCAGCTGCTTGATCCGCTCCTCCACCACCAGCGAGCCGTGCCCGGCGTCGTAGCGGTAGACCTCGTGCGGCTTGCCGAGCTGCTCGAGCCGCTCTACGTAGTTCTCGATCTGCCGGATCGGGCAGCGCGGGTCGTTGACCCCGGCGCTGATGTAGACCGGCACCCGCACCCGCTCGACGTAGGTGAGCGGCGAGGAGGCCGTCCAGCGCTCGGGCACCTCCTGCGGGGTGCCGCCGAAGAGCGTGCGGTCGAGCGACTTCAGCGCTTCCATCTCGTCGTCGTACGCGGTCAGGTAGTCCGCGACGGGGACGGCGGCGACGCCGAGCGACCAGTTCTCCGGCTGCACGCCGAGGCCGAGCAGGGTGAGGTAGCCGCCCCAGGAGCCGCCGGTGAGGACGAGCCGGCCCGGGTCGGCGAGCCCGCTCGCCACCGCCCACTCGCGGACGGCGCCGATGTCCTCCAGCTCGATCAGGCCGACCCGCTCGCGTAGGGCGTCCGTCCAGGCCTGGCCGTAGCCGGTGGAGCCCCGGTAGTTGACCCGGACCACCGCGAAGCCGTGGTCCAGCCAGGCGGCCGGCCCGGCGGCGAAGGAGTCGCTGTCGTGGTGGGTCGGCCCGCCGTGGATCTCGAAGACGGTCGGGAACGGGCCGTCGCCCCGGCCGGCCCCGGCCGGCCGCTGGACGAGCGCGTGCACCCGCCCGCCGGGACCGTCCACCCAGACGTCCTCGACCGGCACCGAACCGGGCGGCACCGAGCCGGGGGCCCGCAGTACGACCGTGCCGGCGGTGGAGCGGACGGCGGACGGCTCGGCGGCGGAGGACCAGAGGAACTCCACCGTGCCGTCCGGGCGCGGGGTGGCGCCGCCGACGGTGCCGCGCGGGGTTTCCAGCCGGGTCAGGCGGCCGCCATCGCCCGGGGCTTCCTCCAGCGAGAAAGAGAACAGCTCGCTGCGCGCCTCGTACTCGTGCTCGACCAGCAGCGCGGTCGCGCCCGGCCGCCACTGCGCGGAGACGTCGCCGGGCAGCTCGCGGCCCTGCTCGTCGCGGAGCGGCAGCGCGGTCTCGGCGCCGGTGGCGACGTCCCAGATCATCGGCTCCCAGCGGCCGGTGCGCTGGTGGGCCACCAGCAGCCGGGTGTCGCCCTCGACCGGGGCGAAGCCGAGGCAGGCGACCCCGCGCGGGTCGTCGCGGCCGGTGACCTCGTCCAGCTCGGCGACGGTCGCGCCGTCCGTGAGCCGGACGATCCGGATCGCCGAGTGCATCGCGTCGCCGTGCTCGGTGTGGTCGATGGCGAGCAGCGTGCTGTCGTAGCTGAGGTCGCCGACGCCGCCGTACTCCTCGTGCCGGTAGATCTCCACCGCCTCCGCCGCGCCCGGGCGGCGCAGGTGCAGGGTGGTGCCGTGCTCGTCGGTGGAGCGGCCGACCACCACCGTGCCGTCCCGGCCGAGGGCCAGGCCCGCCGAGTAGGAGGCGGCCAGACCGGGCACGGCCTCCTCGTCGGGGCCCTCCGCGCCGTCGGGCCGGCCGGCGAAGGGCTGGCGCCGCCAGATCCCGAACTCGTCACCGTCGTTGTCGTCGAACCACCAGACCCAGGCGCCGTCGGGGGACAGCTCGGCGTCGGTGGTGCCGTTCGGGCGGTCGGTCACCCGGCGGTGGGTGTCGTCGGCGCGGTCCCAGGCGTACACCTCGTAGGTGCCGGTCGCGTTGGACACGTACAGCGCCCGGTCGGGGGCGTCCTCCGCCCAGTCCGGAAGGGAAACCCGGGCCGCCCTGAACCGCTGCTCCCACGCCGGTACGGCGCTCTTCTCCTCGCTCATCCACCCATCCAACCCGATCGGGGGGAGGGAACGGAACGGGCGGGTGGGCCCGGAGGCCCACCCGCCCTGCTGTTCCTCGCCGGCCGCCCCCTGGGCCCGCGGCCCGGCCGACGGCTCCGCGGTCTCGTCCGTCCGGCCCTCGGCCTACCCGGCGGTGCGGCGGTCTCGTCCGTCCGGCCCTCAGGCCGCCCGGCGGGGCAGCAGCTGCACCAGACCCGCCAGCAGCAGCTCCAGCACCGTCAGCACCGCCAGGCTTCGGCCGAAGGCCACGGCCGGGTCGGCGGCGCCGTAGTAGACGATGCCGATCAGCGCGATCCCGAGCGAGCCCGCGACCTGCTGGACGGTGGCCACCACCCCCGCCGCCGACCCGGCCAGCTGCGGCTCCACCCCGGCCAGCACCACGGAGGTCACCGGCGCGATCACCAGGCCCATGCCGAGACCGTCCACGAAGAGGCCCGGCGCCAGCCACCAGACGCTGCCGGTCGTCCCGGCGGCGTGCACGGCGAGGCCGAGCAGGCCCAGCCCGGCCGCCATCAGCAGACCGCCGAGCGCGACCGCCTGGCGGCCGAGGCGGGCGGCGACGCGGTGCGCGGTGGTCGAGGTGAGCAGGTAGCCGACGCCGATCGCGGTGAAGACGAGACCCGCGCCCAGCGCGTCCAGGCCCCGGCCGGGCTGCAGGTAGAGGGCGAGCACCAGGAAGAACGACGACTGGCCGAGCCAGAAGGCGAGCTGGGCGAGCAGCCCGGCGGCGAACGAGCGGGTCCGGAACAGCCGGGTGTCGACCAGCGGCGAGCCGGTGGCGCGGGAGCGGTGCTGGTGCACCGCGAAGGCGGCGAGCAGCGCGACGGAGCCGGCCAGGCAGAGCCAGGTCCAGAGCGGCCAGCCCTGCTCGCGGCCCTGGATCAGCGGCAGCACCAGGCCGGTCAGTGCGACGGTGACCAGCAGCACGCCCACCGGGTCCAGACCGGGCCGCTGCGGCGCGCGGGACTCCGGCAGGCAGCGGCGGACCAGCGCCAGGGCGGCCAGGCCGACCGGCAGGTTGATCAGGAAGCAGCTGCGCCAGTCCAGCCCGAAGAGGTCCGCCCGGATCAGCACCCCGCCGATCAGCTGGCCGAACACCGCGCCGACGCCCATCGTCAGCCCGTACATCGCGAACGCCCGGGCCTGCGCCGCGCCGCTGAACGCCGTCCGCAGGATCGCCAGCACCTGCGGACCCATCAGCGCCGCCGCCAGGCCCTGGGCGACCCGGGCGCCGACCAGGGCGGCCGCCGTCGGGGCCAGGCCGCAGCCGGCCGAGGCCAGCGTGAACAGGGCCAGGCCGAGGGCGAACACCCGGCGCCGGCCGTAGCGGTCGCCCAGCCGGCCGGCGGTGATCAGGCCGGCCGCGAGCGCCAGGCTGAAGCCGGCGATCACCCACTGGACGGCCGAGGGCCCGGCGCCCAGGTCGGCCTGGACGGAGGGGACGGCGACGTTGACGACGAAGACGTCGAGGGCGGTCATGAAGGTGGCGGTCAGGACCACCGGCAGCAGGCCCCAGGTGGAGGATCCCGTCCCGGTGGGGGCCTGCCGGGCCTTCGGGGCGGCCGTACGGGTGGGCAGGGCGGTGCTCATCTGGGGTGCTCCTCACGGGGTCGGCGGGGCGGGCCCGGGGTCGGGGCCCGCCCGTGCGGCTCGGTGGCCCCGGCGGCCGGGCCGGCTCTGCGGTCGGTCCGGCCCGGGGCCCGGTCGTGCGGGGTGCGACTTTCCCGGCGCCGGCTCAGGCGCCCGGGACGCGGTCCAGGAAGCCGAACACCGAGGCGATCCGGCCGTCCGGGCCGGCCACCAGGACGTCGAACCCGATCACCAGCGGCTCCTCGCCGGCCGGCCCGAGGTTCCAGGTGAAGCGGGCGATGTCGTGGTGCGCGTCGACCGCGCCGAGGGTGAACTCCAGGCCGGGGAACTGCGCCTGGGCGGCACCGATCAGGGCGTCCACGCCGTCCCGGCCGGTGACGGCGGCCAGCGGGTCGGTGTAGCTGCCGTCCTCGGCCCACGCCTCGTCGATCAGCTTGCGGCGGGCGGCCGGGTCGGTCTCGTTCCAGACGGCGAGGTAGCGCTCGGCGAGCTGCTGGAGGTCGGTCGCCTGGACGGTGGTCTGCCGGATGTCGGTCATGGTCTTCTCCCGTGTTCCGCTGGGCTGTTCGGCGGGTCGTTCCCGCTGGTCATGAAGGTACGGACGGCGGGCGGCGGGCGAATCTGTCACGGATAGGTACAGGGACGCGCAACGACGTAGGTAGGTCGCGCCAGTAGGGTCGGAGGATGGGGATGCTCTACGGGCGGGAACAGGAGCAGGCCGTCGTCGACGCGCTGCTCGACGGGGCGCGGGACGGCCGCAGCGGGGTGCTGGTGCTGCGCGGCGAGCCGGGCATCGGCAAGACCGCGTTGCTGGAGTACGCGGCGGCAGCGGCCGGCGACGCGTTCCGCGTGGTCCGGGCCACGGGCGTCGAGTACGAGGCCGAACTCCCGTTCGCCGGGCTGAGTCTGCTGCTCGCACCCGGCCTGGACCGGCTCGCCGCGCTGCCCGGCCCGCAACGGCGCTCCCTGGAAGGCGCATTCGGTCTGAGCGACGACGCGGCGCCGGCCGGTGCGCCCGGCGACCGGCTGCTCACCGGGCTCGCCACCCTCGGGCTGCTCGCCGAACTGGCCGCCGAACAGCCGCTGTTGTGCATCGTGGACGATGTGCAGTGGCTGGACCGGGCCTCGCTGGACGCGCTGTTGCTCGCCGCCCGCCGGCTCCAGGCGGAGGGCGTCGCCCTGCTGCTCGCCGTTCGCGACGCGGGCGCGTCGGGGAGTGCCGCGGGCAGTGGGGGTGCCGGGGGTTCGGCGGGCCCCGGGGGCGGCGCCCTGCCGCTCGCGGGCCTGCCCGAACTCCGGCTCGCCGGCCTCGCCGAGCCGGCGGCCGCGCAACTCCTCGACGCCCGAGCGGCATCGGGGCTTGCGGGCGGAGTCCGCCGCCGACTGCTCGCCGAGGCCGCCGGCAACCCGCTGGCGCTCACCGAACTGCCTGCCACCGTCGAGGAGTCCGCCGACTCCGCCCCCGGTGCGCTGCCGCTCACCAGCCGCTTGCAGATCGCCTTCCACGGCCAGGTCACCGGCCTGCCACCGGCCACCCAGAACCTGCTGCTGGTCGCCGCCGCCGAGGAGAACGGCGACCTCGACGTCGTCCTCGCGGCCGCGGCCACCCTCGGCGCGACCGCCGAACACCTCGCCCCCGCCGAGGAGTCGGGCCTGGTGGCCGTGGACGCGGAGCGCCGGCTCGCCTTCCGGCACCCGCTGCTGCGCGCCGCCATCCTGCAACGCGCTCCACTGCAACAGAGGTTGACGGTCCACCGCGCTCTCGGCGAGGCGCTGGAGGACGGCGACCGCCGGACCTGGCACCTGGCCCTCGCCGCCACCGCACCGGACGCCGAACTCGCCGACGCGCTGGAACGCACCGCCCTCCGCGCCGAAGCCCGTGGCGGCCACGGCGGCGCCGCCGCCGCGTACGAGCGCGCCGCCCGCCTCACCCCGGACCGCGACGGCGCCACCCGTCGCCTCGTCCTGGCTGCCGAAGCCGCCACCGAGGAAGGAAAGTTGGAGCAGGCCGAGGCGCTCGCCGAACGGGCCGGCGCCCGGACCGACAACGTCTTCGCGCACGCCCTGCTCGACCACGTCCGGGCCACCGCGCACTTCTGGCGCGGCTCCTACCCCACCGCCTACCGCCTGCTGCTGGACGCCGCCGGCACCGGCATCGAGCCGCCGCACGCCGCCCGGATGCTGTTCCAGGCCTTCCACGCCGCCTGGTACGCGGGCGAGGAGCCGGTGGTCGCCGTCCTGGACCGGCTCGCCGTCGTCCTGGCCGAACTCCCGGAGGACGACCCGCTCACCCCGCTCGCCCGGCACCTGCCCGCCGCCGTCCTGCCCGCCCTCGGACGCCCCGCCGTGCCGCTGCCCGCGGCGCGGGACACCGCGGCGGCGGCCCGCCGGGCGGGCGCCGAGACCCCGAGCGACCTGGTCCAGCTCTGCGGTGCGACGCTGATCCTCGGCCGGGACGCCGAAACCGTCGAACTCGCCGCCGAACTCGTCGCCGAGGCCCGCGCCAAGGGCACCGTCGGCGTGCTGCCCACGCTCCAGTTCTTCCTCGCCGAGGCCGAGTTGTTCCACGGCCGCCACCGCGACGCCGAGGTCACCGCCACCGAGGCGCTCGCCCTCGCCCGCGACACCGGGCAGCACCAGTGGGTCAGCCAGCTCAGCGCCCTGCTCGCCTGCCTGGCCGCGCTCGCCGGCGACGCGGAGCAGACCACGGCGCTCACCGCGAAGGCACGGACGGCGACTGCGCTGACCACGACGACGCCGACCGCGACGACGCCGAGCACGACCACGCCGGCCAGCAGCGCGGTGGGCGCCGCCCCCGCCCCCGGCGAGCCGTGGGCCCAATGGGCGCTCGGCCTGCTCGACCTGGGCCACGGCCGGGCCGGTGACGCCGTCGACCGGCTCCATGCCCTCGCCACGGGCCCCTACCGGCACCACGTCAGCGGCACCCGGTCCGTCCCCGACCTGGTCGAGGCCGCCGTCCGCCTCGGCACCCCCGAGCGTGCCGCCGGCCCGTACGAGCGGTTCGCCCGCTGGGCCCGCGCCGCCGACGTGCCGTGGGCCGAGGCGCTACGACTGCGCTGCCAGGCCCTGCTCGGCCCGGACGAACTCGCCGAATCCGCCTACCTCGCCGCCCTCGACCTGCACGACGGCACCCACCGCCCGTTCGAGCAGGCCCGCACCGCGCTCCTCTACGGCGAGTGGCTGCGCCGCGAACGCCGCCGCACCGACGCCCGTCCGCACCTTCGCGCCGCCCTGGAGACCTTCGAACTCCTCGGTTCCCGCCCCTGGGCCGACCGCGCCCGCACCGAGCTCACCGCCACCGGCACCAGCGCCCCCGCCCCGGCCGACGCCCCCGCGGGTGCGCTCACCGCGCTCACCCCGCAGGAGCTCCAGATCGCCCGGCTCGCCGCCCGGGGCCTCACCAACCGCGACATCGCGGCACAGCTCTTCCTCAGCCCCCGCACCGTCGGCCACCACCTCTACAAGGCCTACCCCAAGCTCGGGATCGCCTCCCGGACGGACCTCCCGGCGCTGTTCTGAGGCGGCACCGACCCGAGCGGCACCGACCCGAGGCAGCACCGACCGAGGTGGCACCGCTCCGAGGGGCCGGGGGGCCGCCGGCTCCTCCGCTCAGGCCCGGTTCGCGTGCGCGGCGAGGGTGGCCCGCAGCGATGCCACGGTGGGCGCGGTGGCGATGCCGGGCAGCAGGTACCACCAGAGCCGGACGATCCGCTCCGGCAGGTCGGCCCGGTCGCTCCGCAGGTGGGACATGATCTGCGAGCCGGTGTACGCCGCGACCAGGAGCTGCGCGACCTGCGCCACATCGACGCCGGGCAGCAGCTCGCCCGCCTGCCGCGCTGCCTCCAGCTCCGCGCGGAACTGGTCCGCCCACATCTCGTACGGTCCGAATTCGCGCAGCCCGAGCTGCCCCTGCTCGACGGCGAGCGTCACGCCCGCGCGCAGCAGTACGTTCGCCTTCAACTCATCGGCCAGATAGAGGTTCAGGGCGACGAGTTGGCCCAACCCGGTCGCCTCCGTCGGGAGTTCGAGGTCCGACGCCTGCTCGTCGATGACCGCCTTGGCCAGCTCCTCCTTGGACCTGAAATGGAAGTACATCGCCCCCTGCGTGGTCCCCGCCCTGGCGATGATCCGGCTGACGCTCGACCCGTTGAACCCGAACTCGTCGAAGACGTGGGCGGCGGCCCGCAGAATCGTCTCGCGCGTGCGTACGGCCCGGTCCTGCTGGGCTCTCGCCACCGGTGGCTCCCAAGGTCCAACAGACAAAAAAGAACGACCTCAATGTTATTCGCCCCCGGAGCACCACCGACGCGGGCACCGGCCCGCGCCCTCCACCCGACCGCGGACCCGGAGCTCGCGGCGCGGACCGCCTCAACCAGCCAGCAGGATGTTGATCGGGCAGACGTCCGGACGCAAGCACCGAACAGTGTGCTGCCTTGCCGCGGTGTCGGGTCTACAGTTCAGGGTCTTCGATAGGTCCGTGCCAAGCGACGGCGTGATGCTCCCGGTGGTAGGCCAGGTACTCGCGTCCGATTTGATGGGCTGGAACTTCGCGCAAGCGGCCGATGACGGACCCGGTGGACCGGTCGGAGATGGTCAGGTCGTCGGCAATGCTCAGCATGCCGAAGTCAAACAAGGTGTGGTGGTTGGGGCATAGGCAGAGCACGTTGGAGGCACGATCCGGGCCGTTGTGCGGGCGCCCAAGCCCACGAATGTGCGCGGCTTCCGCGTAGGCATTGGTGGGTGTGAGCAGCCGCGTTCCGCACACCTGGCAGGTGTAGTCGTGCACCCGCTTGACGTAGTTGGCCACCGCGGTGCTGCGAACGATGCGCTGGACAACAGCCTCTAGGCGCGTGAGGGTCTCGCGCCCCTCAGGCTCCCGAAGTGCCGGACGGTCAGGCGCGCTCGGACTCTCTGCATCGCTGAGCTGGACGAGCCGGTACCGCCACACGAGGTGGCCCGACTGTCCGTGATCGGACCAGTATTCGTCGACACGGAAGAGTCCGTCGTAGCGATAGCCGGCCTTGGGCGAGTGGTTCGGGTCGCCCCCGGCCCCCCGCACCACACGGACGGGGGCACCGGTGGTCAGGCTGGTGACCAGCGCGGCGTTTCCGAGGGTGAGTTCTTGATCGCTGACCTGCTGGCCAGTATTTGGATCGCGACCACCTTGTCCGGTGTAGATGATGACGTTGCCGAAGTCTTCATCGTCCTCGTAACCGCCCGAGACGACGATGGACTCAGCCCCGCGATCTCTGGTTCCGCAGATGCCGCCCTGGGTTTGCCGGTGCAAACCTGCAGCATGGGCCGCCTTTCGATCCGAAAAGGCATGTCCTACTTCGATCCCGGGAACCTCTCCAAACCCGTCGAAGACCGGACCGGCCAACGAAGTGTCTCGCATCAACTCGTTGGACCTCTCAGAGTCAAAGAAGCGACTCAGAAGCCGATCGACCACCCGCTGCCGGATCGCAGGGTCGGAGGCCATGAGGTCGTAGAACGGGAGGGTGAGTCCACCACGTGGATTGGTGGCCTTCAGCCAGCGTTGTACGCCCGAGCCACGGGCTATCGGGATCTCGCCAGCGGCGCCATCGAGCTCCCACAGGCCTGACCGGCTCAGGGCAACGAACGGGTACTGCGGTGATGGGTCCGAACCGGGTCGCCCGTACCGCTTGAGCAGTGGCTGGAGCTCCCTGCGTGCATCCACCCAGGGCACCAGCCTTGACTTCCCCATCGCGGCCCGCCCGATCGCCCACAGCAAGGTGATCGGCTGGTGACGAGCAGGCTGACCAGAGGACTGGTCGACCCGCAGGGCATCGATTGATGAGCAGATTTCATCCCCATGACTTACCCCCGCCATCGGAGCCTCCTGATCCGCTCGGCGATCTTCGTAGGACGGAACGCACCGAGGCCGCGGCTGGTTCCGCCTTCATCCCGCGTGCCAACCGCCAGTCGGAAGCCCTTCGGTGGGGGCGAGCACCTTCTGCCCCGCCTGACCAGCGCACTCACTCGGTCACCGCGCTACGCGAGAACTGTTGGGTCCTACGCGGAATTTCCTCTCATTGACCCCTACTATCCGGCGTAGTACGTTTGCTGTCACTTGCCTGACGAATCGTCTGTTTCCGTGGGGGGAACCTTCGTTGGCTTGATGGGAGGGCACGCATGCCCAAGATTCAACTTCCAGTCATCGGCTACATGCAGGGGAGTCGGCGGATGATGACCACTGCGATGTGCGCTCCCGACTTGGTGTCCATGGTGTCCAAGCCCGCCCCCTGGAACCCGGCCAAGACCGATGCTCACGGCAACCGGCCCCGCGACACGACCCACCTCAAGGCCATCGTGAACTACGTAGAGGGTGTTGAGGACTTCGTGCTCGGCGCCGCCGTTCTCTACCTCACCTCGCGGGAGGCTCACTTTGAGCCTGTCCAACTCCCCGGTGTCACGACCGACTTCGATGCTGCTCAGTTTGGCGTGCTGTCCATCGACATCTCCGCGAAGTTCGACATTGGCGATGGTCAGCACCGCATCGGTGCGTACGAGCACATCGTGCAGAACCGAGACGAGGACGACGACCCGGTGATGGAGCGCCTGCGGACCTCCGGTCAGCCGCTGATCATTGTTATCGACGACGACCACAAGCGCCGCGCTCAGGACTTCGCCGACCTCCAGCGCAACGTCAAGGCCCCCACCCAATCCCTCGGTCAGTCGATGGACCGGCGGCAGCCCATCAACCGAGCCCTATCCGACTTGTTCGAGACGGTGCCGCTCTTCGAGGAGCGGGTGGAGTACCTGAAGGACAACCCTGGAAAGCTCTCGGCCAAGCTCTTTAGCTTCAAGACGATCCGCTACGTCTCCGGGCTGCTGCTTGTCGGAAACAAGTACCGCTCGCCCGCGACGATGGACAAGGCGGTCACTGAGTACTTCGAGCGTGGCGACGCCGCCGAGGAGGAGCTGGCTGCGTTCTGGAATGCTCTCGGGGAGAGCCCGGCATTTGCCGACGTCATCGATGGCGAGGTAACCGCGGCTGAGGTCCGTGACGCCACCTATCTGACTTCTGCCGGTGTGCTCTATGCCATTGCGTTTGCGGTTTACACCACATCGGCGATCATTGCTCAGCTCCTGAAGGACACCGAGGACGAGGAGCTGGCTGCCTTCCGTGACAACGCAATCGAGCACGCCGTGCGGGCCATGGATGACGTCGACTTCTCCCGCGTCCTCGAGAAGCGCCTGGCGACGGCTGGAGAAGACCCGCTGACCGAGGAGGACAGCATCTTCGCCGGGAATCTGCTCGACCCGCACTCCGGGAAGCTGGTCGCCGGGCGCAACGCGTGGGAAGCCGCCGGCACCGCCCTCGCTCGCCACATCTCGGCCAGCGAGGCCATCCGGGAGCACATCCAGATCATGTAGTGCTCGCAGGGCCCCTGCCGTTCATACGGCGGGGGCTCTACGCATGCCGCTGGCTGAGCCGAAAGTCCTACATCGAGCGGCGCCAAGGGCCCTCGGCTGTCGACGGCCTCTCAGGGCTCCCGAGGGGTCGCTGCACTTCGTCGCTGCCGTGCAATGCCGGAGGCCCACCGGGTCTCCTCGATGGGGCCCTCTGAACCGGGCCGGGGTAGCGGGATTAGAACTCACGCCTCTTGGTCCCGAAGCAACCTGGGTGCCCAGGCGACGGACGGCGACAAGTCCGTGACCGGTCTCTCGCCACGGACTAGCCATGAAGGCCTCGGTGGCCACGCGGTCCCGGAGTACTTGAACCGGCCCCATGGCTTCGAGCCCAAGCTCCCTGTCAGTACCAAGTCCTATGCTAGAGGCCATGCTTAAGGGAATGATCACCCGCGAGTCGGTGCTCAATGCAGTAGATGAGTACGAGCGAGTGGGCCAGGCTGCGTTCCTCTCCACGTACGGATTCGGTCAGGCTCGAAACTACCTGCTCGTTCATGAGGGCAAGGAATACGACTCCAAGGCCATCGCCGGCGTGGCCCACCGATACGAGCACGGCAGGGCATTGCTGCCTACTGAGTTCCACGGCGGCACAGGGGAGGCTGTCGTGTGGCTTGAGCGGCTTGGCTTCACGGTCAAGTCTGTTCGCAATCCCGACTGGGCGTGGGATGAGCTCGTTCTGGCCTGCGCCATCACGGCAGCGAACGACTGGAAAGGGTTGGGCGCCACTGACCCTCGCGTCGTGGAGCTGTCCGGCCTGCTCCAGCTCCTCCCGATTCACGACTCCTCGTCCCGAAACGACACGTTCCGCAATGCCAACGGGGTTGCTCGCAAGACCTTCGACATCGCTACGCGTCATCCCGACTACCGAGGTAAGGCCACGAACGGGGGCGCCATGGACCGCGCCGTCCTACAGGCGTTCCTGGAAAGCCCGCTGGAGATGGCCGCGTCGGCACAGCTGATTCGAGCGGGCATCCTCACTGGTGACTTGCGGATGCCGGCGACCGTCGAAGACCAGGAAGACTTCGACGCTCCGGAAGGTCGCCTTCTGCTGCGCCAGCACCTCTCCCGCGAGCGGGACCGCACACTTCGCCGTCGGAAGATCGACTCAGTAGTGGGCCGAGGTCAGCGCCTCGCCTGCGAAGTGTGCGACTTCGACTTCCAGTGGGCATACGGCGAGCGTGGTGCGGGATACATCGAGTGTCACCACGTGGTCCCCTTGCACGAGGCAGGCGAGAGTCGAACGAAGCTATCGGACCTCGCCTTGATCTGTGCGAACTGCCACCGGATGATCCATCGCCGTGCTCCGTGGCCGACGCCAGAGGAGCTTCGATCCTTGATGTTGAAGGTCAAGGAGCGGGACACCCAGCAGACCAAGGTCTGATCAAGCATCGGGCTGGCCAGCGGTGGGGACCCACCCGCCACCCCGTTGACCAGCCCGCCCGTATGCCATCACCGGTGGTGTCGTGGACGACCTGTTCGTGCAGGATCCCCTGAGGCTTGGTCACGCAGGTGGTCACGCACAACGAATCAGGGCCCTACCGGATTTCTCCGGCAGGGCCCTGAACTCGTACTACTGGGTCGGGGTGGCGGGATTTGAACCCACGGCCTCTTCGTCCCGAACGAAGCGCGCTACCAAGCTGCGCCACACCCCGGTCCTGCTGTTTGTCGCTCCGTCTCCTTCGCGACGAGTAGAACTCTACCGGACGCTCGCCGAGAGACGAAATCCGATTCCCGGCGGGCGTCCGGTGCAGGTCAGGGGGCGGGTGTGAGGGTGAGGAGGGTGGCCTCGGGGGGGCAGGCGAAGCGGACCGGGGTGTAGCGGTTGGTGCCGCAGCCGGCGGAGACGTGGAGGTAGGAGCGGCGGCCGCCGGCCTGGTGGGTGGAGAGGCCCTTGACCCGCTTGGCGTCGAGGTCGCAGTTGGTGACCAGGGCGCCGTAGAAGGGGACGCAGAGCTGGCCGCCGTGGGTGTGGCCGGCGAGGACCAGCGGGTAGCGGTCGGCGGTGAAGGCGTCCAGGACGCGGAGGTAGGGCGCGTGCACGACGGCGAGTGAGAGGTCGGCGTCGGGGGAGGGGCCGCCGGCGACCTCGCTGTAGCGGTCGCGGCGGATGTGCGGGTCGTCGAGGCCGGTGAACTCGAGGTCGAGGCCGCCGATGGCGAGCCGGCCACGGGCGTTGGTGAGGTCGAGCCAGCCGGCCGCGTCGAAGCCGTCGCGCAGCTTCTCCCACGGGTTGTGGACGGCGCCGGTGATGCCGCGCCGCGCGGTGCCGTCCGGGTTGTTCATGCCGTGGGCGCCGCTGCGCATCGCCTGGAGGTAGCGGGCGGGGTTCTTGCGGGCCGGGCCGTAGTAGTCGTTGGACCCGAAGACGTAGACGCCGGGGAACTCCATCAGCGGTCCGAGCGCGTCGAGCGTGGCGGGGACGCCGAGCGGGTCGGAGAGGTTGTCGCCGGTGTTGACCACCAGGTCGGGGCGCAGGCCGGCGAGGCTCTGCAGCCAGCGCTGCTTCTTGCCCTGTCCGCTCACCATGTGGATGTCGGAGACCTGGAGGACACGGATGGGGCGGGCGCCCCGGGGCAGGACGGGGATGTCCACCCGGCGGAGCCGGAAGGAACGGACCTCGTACCCGACGGAGTAGGCGAGGCAGGCGGCGCCGGTGGCGGCGATTCCGAGGGGGACGGAGTACAGCGGTCGCATCGCTCCATGCTCTCAGACGGCGGATCAGCCGGTGAACGGCCGGGCGGTGCGGAGGGACACGCCGGCTTGCTCCGTACGCTCCCGGTGCAGCGCGGGCTCGGCGGCGACGGGGTCGGTGCGGCGCCCCGGTGCTCGCGCTGTCGGGCGCGTTCCACGGGGTCGTCGGGCCGCTCCTGGCGGAACCGGAGCACGGTGCCCGCCGCGAGGTCAGCGGGGATCGTCGGCGGCCCGGTCGGCGGCCCGGTCGTCGGCCCTGTCACGCCGGGCCCGCAGTGCCCGGACCTTGTGGCGGTTGCCGCAGCGTTCCATCGAGCACCAGCGCCGTCGTCCGGGTCGTGAGGTGTCGACGAAGATCAGGGAGCAGTCGTGGGCGCCGCACTCGCGGACCCGGTCCGCGTACGGGCCGGTGAACAGGGCGATCGCGTCGCGCGCGACGGTCGAGGCGAGCTGGTCCCCGTCGGCCGGCAGCGGTGGTGCCGCGGTGCCGTCCGAGCCGATCTGCGGGACCAGCGGCGGGTGGGCGGCGGCCCGGTTGAGTTCGGCGTAGTCCGCGGCCGCCCCCGTCCCGCCGTGCGCGCGAGCCGTCGCGAGCCGCCGGAGCGCGTCCCGCAGGGTCCGTACGGCGGCCAGCTGCTCCGGGCTGATGCCGACGTGCGTGCCGGTGGGAAGCCGCAGCCGGGACTGTCCGAGCCAGTCCGCGAGGTCCCGGGGCCGGTGCAGGACCTCGTACCGTGCGTACGCGCCGGGGCCGCCGGTGGTGAGGAGCTCCAGGCAGAGCGCCCCGGGGTCGAAGAGGTACCGCGTCCCCTCGGGGGAGTGCAGGACCAGCCCGGCGCAGGGCTCCTCGACATCGGTCATGTAACCACTATAAGTAGTTACCCGATGGTGGAAAAGTCCCGGTACCCGGAAATGCCCCCTTGCGTTAATGGCGGGCAGCCGAACGCCGCAGGTGGGAGACTCAGGGCCATGACCACGCTCAAGGAGCAGCTGCAGGAGGACCTCACGGCTGCCATCAAGGACCGGGACGAGCTGCGCTCGTCCACCATTCGGCTCACGCTTTCCGCTGTCACCAGCGAGGAGGTGGCGGGCAAGGCCAAGCGGGAGCTGTCGGACGCCGAGGTGCTGAAGGTGCTCGCCCGTGAGGCGAAGAAGCGCCGGGAGGCCGCCGAGGCGTTCGACGGCGCCGGTCGGACCGACCAGGCCACCCGGGAGCGGGCCGAGGGCGAGGTGCTGGCCGGCTACCTGCCCAAGCAGCTCTCCGACGAGGAGCTGGCGGCGATCGTGGCCGCCGCCGTCGCCGAGAGCGGCGCGACCGGGCCGCAGGGCATGGGCGCCGTGATGAAGCTGGTCAAGCCGAAGGTGGACGGCCTGGCCGAGGGCGGCCGGGTGGCCGCCGCCGTGAAGGCCGCGCTCACCGGCTGACGCGCACCGACGCGTAGGACCCGCACCGAGGCGTAGGACCCGCACCGAACGCACCACCCGCACCGGCACCGTGTGCACAGCAGCAGACACAGGGGCGCCCCCCGAGCGATCGCTCGGAGGGCGCCCCTGTCGTCGCGCGTCGGCCTCGGCTAGTGCCGGCCGCCGCCGTTGCCGTTGCCGTTCCCGTTTCCGTTCCCGCCGATGATCCCGGGCGGGAGAGTGAACCCGCCGCCGATCATCCCGCCGGGGTTGCCCGCGGGGTTGCCCCCCGGGGTTCCGCCGGGGTTGCCGCCCGCGGCGGCCGCGTCTCCGCTCGGCGGCGTGGCGGCGCCCGACGGCGTGGCGTTCGGGTCCGGCTTGGGCGCCGGGTCCGGGATGTCGAGGGTGGGCAGCTTCTCCATGGGGGCGCCGCGCAGGGCCTGGTTCATCGCCAGCTGCCAGATCGGGCCCGGGCCGGTGGCGCCGAAGACGCCGTCGCTGCCGTAGTAGGTGTCACCGATCTTGATGTTCTTCATCTTCACGCCGCCGGCCGGGCCGCCGAGCCAGACGGAGGTGGCGACCTGCGGGGTGTAGCCGCTGAACCAGGCGGCCTTCTTCTCGTCGGTGGTACCGGTCTTGCCGGCGATCTGACGGCCGCCCTCCAGGCCGAGGGAGGCGCCGGTGCCCTTCTCGGTCACGTTGAGCAGGACGGTGTTGAGGTTGTCCGCGGTGGTCTCGGAGTAGGCCTGGTTGCAGGTCGACTGCGGGACCTTGACGTCCTTGCCGTCCACGGTGGTGATCTTGTTGATGGCGATCGGGGTGCAGTACTTGCCGCGGGCGGCGAAGGTCGCGTAGACGTTCGCCATGGTCAGCGGGGACAGCTCCAGGGTGCCCAGGACCATCGAGGGGACCTCGACGAACGGGTCGCCCTTGGCCGTCTGGCTGATGCCGAGCTTGTTGGCCATCTGCTTCATCGCGCAGAGGCCGACCTGCTGCTCCATCTGCACGAAGTAGGTGTTGACCGAGAGCGCCATCGCCTGCTTCAGCTCGTACGGGCCGACCTCGCTGGGCGACTCGTTGCCGACGCTGCGGTCCTTGCCCTTGGCGGTGTTCTTCCAGGTGCCCGAGCAGGTGGACATCGTGGGGTAGTCGATCCTGTTCTCGGACGGGAACGGCTGGGTGGGCGACATGCCCGACTCCAGCGCGGCCGCGGCCAGGACCGGCTTGAACGTCGAACCGGTCTGGAAGCCGTTGCCGCCGCCCATCGCCGCGTCGACGTTCAGGTTGACGACGGTCTGGTTCTTGTTCGGGTCCAGGCCGTACGGGCGGGTCTGGGCCATCGCCAGGATCTTGCCGCTGCCGGGCTCCATCATGGTGGCGGCGGCCGACACCGGGTCGGTGACCTTCACCTTTGAGGTCACCGCGTTCTGCGCGGCGGCCTGCTTGTCCGGGTCGAGGGTGGTGTAGATGTTCAGGCCGCCCTGGTCCCAGAACTTCTTCCGGTCGGCGACGTTCTTGCCGAACACCGGGTCCTGCTTGACCACGTGGCGGACGTAGTCGCAGAAGAAGCCCATGCCCGCCTGGGCGGTGATGCAGCCGTTCTGCGGGTCCTTGTACTTCAGGCCCAGCGGGGCGGCCTTGGCCTCCTTGGCCTGGTCCGCGGTGATGTGCTTGTTCTCGACCATCTTGTCGATCACGATGTTGCGGCGCTTGACCGTGTTCTCCGGGTAGCGCACCGGGTCGAACGACGAGGGGTTCTGCACCATGCCGGCCAGGGTGGCGGCCTCGGCGACGGTGAGGTCCTTGTTGTTCTTGCTGAAGTACCGCTGGGAGGCGGCCTCGACCCCGTAAGCCTGGTGACCGTAGAAGGTGATGTTCAGGTAGTTGGTGAGGATCTGGTCCTTCGTCAGGTCCTCCTCCAGCTTGATCGCGACCTTCAGCTCCTGGATCTTGCGGCCCAGGGTCTTGCGCTGGGCCTCCAGGACGGCGGCCTGGTCGTCGCCGGCCTTCTCGACGTTGACGTTCTTCACGTACTGCTGGGTCAGCGTCGAGGCGCCCTGCGAGGCGGTGCCGCTCTCCGCGTTCTTGCTGACCGCGCGGAGCACGCCCTTGAGGTCGACGGCGCCGTGCTCGTAGAAGCGGGCGTCCTCGATGTCCACCTGCGCCTGCCGCATGAACGGCGACATCTGGTCGGCGGCGAGGACGGTACGGTCGCGCTCGTAGACCTTGGCGATCAGCCCGCCCTTGGCGTCGAAGATCTGGGTGGCCTGGGTCAGCGGCGGGGTCTTGAAGTCGTCCGGGATGTTCTCGAAGCTCTCCGCCGTGCTCTTGGCGGTCAGTCCGAGCGCGCCGACAGCGGGCAGGGCCATGCCGGCCAGCAGGACTCCTGAGAGCACGCTGACGCCCAGGAACTTCACTCCGTGTCCCGCGAAGTCGAGCGGTGACCCGCGGCGCCGGCCGCGCGGAGCTCCGGTGTTGCCTGGGGGCTGGGGTGCCTGGGGGCGCTTCGGTGCCATGAGGAGAACCCTACGTCGCCGATTCCCCTCCGCCGGGGCAGGTGTTCGCCTAGGCTTGTCACAAGCTTGCGACAGCTTCGGTACGTCAACATCATTCACTCTTGTGAGTGATGAGCTTTGCCCGAATTGCCCCCTGTGTAGTGATTTTGAGGTAGCTGTCGCCCGTTGTACCCCTGCTTTTGGTGGCACTCCGTGACCACGCGCGTGGCGAGAGTGGCCCCGGTGTTCCTGGCAAGGCTTGCGACCTGCAGTCACTCCAACGAGTGAGCTGACCGATACCCATAGTCCAATCGGGTCATGCGAGATTGAGCCCGAAGGGGCTGTTGCAAGCTGTCGTTCTTCCGTAACGTCCTCAACTGGCAACGGTGAATATGCCGTTGCCGCCGTGGGGGAGCCTCGATTCGGGAGAGGACGGCGCCGGCATGGGCTGGGTTGACGACTGGAGTGCGCAGGCCGCCTGCCGCACTAGTGATCCGGACGAATTGTTCGTCCAGGGGGCGGCGCAGAATCGCGCCAAGGCGGTGTGCAGTGGGTGCCCCGTTCGCACGGAGTGCCTGGCGGACGCGCTGGACAACCGGGTGGAGTTCGGGGTCTGGGGCGGGATGACGGAGCGGGAGCGCCGGGCGCTGCTGCGCCGCCGGCCGACGGTGATGTCGTGGCGGCGGCTGCTGGAGACGGCCCGCACCGAGTACGAGGAGTCCCTCGCCACCGGCGTGATACTGACGGACTACGCCCAGGCGGGCTGAGCACCGGGCCAGGCGGGTCCACCACCCGAGCACCGGACCAGGCGGGCCCACCGCCCGAGCACCGAGTCGCCGAGGCCGAGCGCGGAGGCCGGGCCCGGCGGGCCGAGCCACCGCCCGCCCGGTGCGGCCGAGCTACACGACACCGCTCAGACGGTCGCCGATGGCCCGCAGCCCCTCCAGGTCGTGGACGTCCCCGGGCAGCGCGCCGACCTCGACGATCGGCACGTCCGGGTAGACCGAGACGAAGCGGTCGCGGGTGCGGCGCTCCCGCACCATGATCTGCATCCGCTCCGCGTGCAGCCGCAGCAGTCCGGCCGCGAGCAGCTCGGCCTCGGGGGAGGCGTGCTCCGCGCCGTTCTCCTCCAGTGCCTCGGCCGCCGCCAGCGCACGTTCCGCGGTGAGCTGCGGGGCGCCCGTTCCGTGCACCCGGTTGAGCACCAGCCCGGCCAGGGGCATCCGGTCGGCGGCCAGCCGGTCGACGAAGTACGCCGCCTCGCGCAGGGCGTCCCGTTCCGGTGCGGCCACCACCAGGAACGCCGTGCCCGGTGCCTTGAGCAACTGGTACGTCCGGTCGGCGCGTTCGCGGAAGCCGCCGAACATCGAGTCCATCGCGCTGACGAAGGTCTGCACGTCGGTCAGCAGCTGGGCGCCGAAGATCTTGCCCAGGGTGCCGGTGAGCAGGCCCATTCCCACGTTGAGGAACTTCATCGCGCTGCGCCCGCCGACCTTGGCCGGCGCGGTCAGGATGCGGATCACCTTGCCGTCCAGGAAGGACCCGAGCCGGTTCGGCGCGTCCAGGAAGTCCAGCGCGGAGCGGGACGGCGGGGTGTCGACGACGATGAGGTCCCACTCCTCGGCCGCCCGCAGCTGGCCGAGCTTCTCCATCGCCATGTACTCCTGGGTGCCCGCGAAGCCGGCCGAGAGCGACTGGTAGAACGGGTTCTCCATGATCGCCTTGGCCCGTTCGGGTTCGGCGTGGGCCAGCACGACCTCGTCGAAGGTCCGCTTCATGTCGAGCATCATGGCCTGGAGCTCGCCGTCGCCGGTGACGCCCTTGACCACCCGTGGGGTGTTGTCCAGCTCGGTCAGGCCCATCGACTGGGCGAGCCGGCGGGCCGGGTCGATGGTCAGCACGACGACCTTGCGGCCGCGCTCGGCCGCCCGCAGCCCGAGCGCCGCCGCGGTGGTGGTCTTGCCGACACCACCCGAGCCGCAGCAGACGATGATCCTGGTCCTCGGGTCGTCGATCAGCTCGTCCACGCCGAGCCGGCTGCCGCTCCCGCGGACCCCGTTGCCGCCGCCGTTCACGCCGCCACCGTCGCTCACGCCGCCGTCGCCGCTCATGCCGCCGCTCACGCCGCCCCCTGACGCTTCAGTTCGGCCGCCAGCCGGTACAGCCCACCGAGGTCCACGCCCTCGCCCAGCAGCGGAAGTTCGTAGGTGGGCAGCTTCAGCTGCTGGAGGTCGGCGCGCTGTTCGCGTTCCAGCTCCACCCGCTCGGCGTGCTCCCGGGCCTGCTCCAGCAGCGGGTCGAGCAGGGGGTCCACGGCCGCCCGGACGGTGTCCGGCCTGCGCGAGCGGCCCCCGAGGCCCGCCTCGCCGAGGGCCAGCGCGACCTCCTCGCGGTGGTCTCCGTCCACCGCGGCCACCGCGGCCGCGTCCAGGACCGGCGGCCGGACCATGTTCACCATCACCCCGCCGACCGGGAGGGCGGCCTCGCGCAGCTCGGCGAAGCCGTCGACCGTCTCCTGCACCGGCATCTCCTCCAGCAGGGTGACCAGGTGCACCGCGGTCTCCGGCGATCTCAGCACCCGCATCACGGCCTGCGCCTGAGTGTGGATCGGGCCTATCCGGGCGAGCCCGGCCACCTCGGAGTTCACGTTCAGGAAGCGGGTGAGCCGGCCGGTCGGCGGTGCGTCCATCACCACCGCGTCGTACGCACGCCGCCCGTCCGGGCCCTTGCGCCGGGCCGCCTCGCAGGCCTTGCCGGTGAGCAGTACGTCCCGGACGCCGGGGGCGACGGTGGTGGCGAAGTCGACGAAGCCGACCTTCTGCAGGGCCTTGCCGGCGCGGCCGAGCTTGTAGAACATGTCGAGGTACTCGAGCAGCGCCTGCTCGGTGTCGATGGCCAGCGCGAAGACCTCGCCGCTGGTGGCCTCGCCGCCCGGCCCGGCCGCGGGCAGGCCCAGCTGTGCGCGCGAGACGGACGCGATCCGCCGCTCCTCGTACGGCAGCGCGGCGATCCCGAACAGCTCGGCGATGCCCTGGCGGCCCTCCACCTCGATCAGCAGGGTCCGCCTGCCCTCGGCGGCGAGGGCCAGTGCCAGTGCCGCCGCCAGGGTGGTCTTCCCGGTGCCGCCCTTGCCGCTGACCACGTGCAGCCGGACGCCCTCCCAGTCGGGATCGCGCCGGGCCGCCTGGCCGGGGGTGCGTGCCACGCTCCGTCTCCGTCCGTCTTCGAGGGCCGGGGGCCACTGCGGGCCGCCACCGCTCGGGTGCCGTCCCACAGGTGCTCTCCCACAGGGGCCCTCACACAGGTGCCCTCCCGCGAGGGTAACCAGGGACCGCGCCGGATGCCGGGAGCATCAGGGGGGCCAGGCCTGAATCATGCCCGGTTTGTGGGCCACCTCACACGCGTGCCCGCGGGCCGCACGGCTCGCCGGGGCCGCTCGTCTAGAGTCTGGCCATGACCAAGTGGGAATACATGACGGCGCCCCTGCTCGTGCACGCGACCAAGCAGATTCTGGACAACTTCGGCGAGGACGGCTGGGAGCTCGTCCAGGTCGTGCCCGGCCCCAACCCGGAGCAGCTGGTGGCCTACTTCAAGCGGGAGAAGAACGCATGAGCAAGGTCGAGGAGAAGCTTGCCGAGCTGGGCCTGAGCCTGCCGCCGGTGGCCGCGCCGGTCGCCGCCTACGTGCCGGCCCTGCGTTCGGGCGAGTTCGTGTTCACCTCCGGCCAGCTGCCGATGGTGGGCGGCAAGCTGCCGAGCACCGGCAAGGTCGGCGCAGAGGTCACCCCGGAGGAGGCCAAGCAGCTCGCGCAGACCTGTGCGCTGAACGCGCTGGCCGCCATCAAGTCGGTGATCGGCGACCTGGACCAGATCGAGCGGGTCGTGAAGGTGGTCGGCTTCGTCGCCTCCGCCCCGGACTTCACGGGCCAGCCCGGTGTCATCAACGGCGCCAGCGAGCTGCTCGGCCAGGTGCTGGGCGAGGCGGGCGTGCACGCCCGCAGCGCGGTCGGCGTCACGGTGCTGCCGCTGGACGCGCCGGTCGAGGTCGAGCTGCAGGTCCGGGTCAAGGCCGGGGTCTGACGCACTGATCGGAAGAGGCGGGGTTGGGCCTGTCCAACCCCGCCTTCGTGCGCTTAGCATCCGGGCATGGACCATCGAGCAACGACGCTCCCGATGCCGCCCGGTTGGCCTGCCCGGATCCGGGCGGTCGACGCCGGCGAGCTGACCCCGCCCGTGCCCAGGCCCGCCGCCACCGTGGTGCTGCTGCGGGACGCGGCCGCCGGGCCGGAGGCCTACCTGCTGCGCCGTCGCACCTCGATGGCGTTCGCCGCGGGCATGTACGCCTACCCGGGCGGCGGGGTGGACCCGCGCGACGCCGAGGCCGAGCTCGGCTGGGCCGGTCCGGGCCCGCAGGAGTGGGCGGAGCGGCTGGGCGTGGACGCCCGGACCGCGCAGGCGGTGGTCTGCGCCGCCGTCCGCGAGACCTTCGAGGAGGCCGGAGTCCTGCTGGCCGGCCCGGACGCCGACAGCGTCGCCGAGCCCCGGGACTGGAGCGCCGAGCGCGCCGCCCTGGAGGCCCACGAGCTCTCCTTCGCCGACTTCCTCCGCAAGGAGGGCCTGCTGCTCCGCAGCGACCTGCTGGCCGGCTGGGCCCGCTGGGTCACCCCGGAGTTCGAGGAGCGCCGGTACGACACCTGGTTCTTCGTCGCCGTTCTGCCCTCGGGCCAGCGCGCCGCGCTGGAGGTCGGCGAGGCGGACAGGGTCACCTGGCTGACCCCGGCCGAGGCGGTCCGCGGTCACGAGGAGGGCCGGTTCGGCATGCTGCCGCCCACCGTCACGGTGCTGCGCGAGCTGCTGCCGGTGCGCAGCGCCGCCGAGGCGCTGGCCGCCGCGGCGGGCCGGTCGCTGGACCCGGTCCTCGGCCGCGCCGAGGTCCGGGGTGATCGAATGACGGTTCGATGGCCTGGGTATGAAGAGCTGACCATCGACGGAGAATTTCCCGAAGCCGACTGACCCGCGAGGATCACTGCGGCCCGAAGCCCACCGACCCACCGACACACCGACCCACCGACCCGCGGAACGGCTGACGCCCGAAGCCCACCGACCCGTGGAACCGCTGGGCCCCTGAGTCCCTGAGCCCACTGACCCGCGAACCCCACGGACCTTCGGAGACCGCCGGGTTTCCGAAGAGCACTACCCCGCACTCGCCTCCAAGGAAGGACCGACGCCCGATGACCCACAACGACGTGGCTCGCCGGACGGCGCGCACGATGCCGGCCCGCAGCCTGACCGCCCGCACCCTCGCCTGTGACAGCGCCGTCCCCTTCCCGGAGATCGTGCAGCGCGCCCTCGTCCGGGCCGTTCCGTCGCGCGTCCTGCATCGGGTCAGCGAGGGCGGCCGGTGAGCGGACTCCTGCCGGGTGACCCCGCCGCCGCCATCGGCGGCGAGGCCACCCCCCGGGCACTCTGTGTGCTGGCGCCCAACCCGTCCCCGATGACGCTGGACGGCACCAACACCTGGCTGCTCTCCGAGCCCGGCTCGGACCTCGCGGTGGTCGTCGACCCCGGCCCGCTCCACGAGGGCCACCTGCGCCGGGTGATCGAGACCGCCGAGCAGCAGGGCAAGCGCATCGCGCTCACCCTGCTCACCCACGGCCACGCCGACCACTCCGAGGGCGCCGCCCGGTTCGCCGAGCTGACCGGGACGGAGGTCCGCGCCCTGGATCCGGCGTACCGGTTCGGTTCCGAGGGCCTGACCAACGGGCAGCGGCTGGACGTCGGCGGCCTCGACCTGCGGGTGGTCGCCACCCCCGGCCACACCTCGGACTCGCTCACCTTCCACCTGCCGGCCGACGGCGCGATCCTCACCGGCGACACCGTCCTCGGGCGCGGCACCACGATGGTCGCCCACCCCGACGGCCGGCTCGGCGACTACCTGGACTCGTTGCGCCACCTGCACACCATGGCCTCCGAGCACGGCGTACGCACCGTGCTGCCCGGCCACGGGCCGGTGCTCGCCGACGCGCTCGGCGCCGTCGACTACTACCTCGCGCACCGGGCCGGCCGGCTCGCCCAGGTGGAGACGGCGGTCGAGGCCGGCCTGCGGACGGCGCCCGAGGTGGTGGCCCGGGTCTACGCGGACGTGGACCGCTCGCTCTGGCCGGCCGCCGAGCTGTCGGTCCAGGCCCAGCTGCAGTACCTGGAGGACCACGGGCTGATCTGACCCGCCGCGGGCACGGACCGGTCCGACCCGGTGCACGGCGCGCGCCGATCCGACCCGACCCGGCATGCGCGAGGGCCCGTACACCGTCCTCGGTGTACGGGCCCTCGGCGTCGGACGGGGCGCGCTCGCAGTGAGCTCGGGGTGATCAGCGCGAGCGGCGGGAGAGCCGCTCGACGTCCATCAGGACCACCGCGCGGGCCTCCAGCTTCAGCCAGCCGCGGCCGGCGAAGTCGGCGAGCGCCTTGTTGACCGTCTCGCGGGAGGCGCCGACCAGCTGGGCCAGCTCCTCCTGGGTGAGGTCGTGGGCGACGTGGATGCCTTCCTCGGACTGCACGCCGAAGCGGCGCGAGAGGTCCAGCAGGGCCTTGGCAACGCGCCCGGGCACGTCGGAGAAGACCAGGTCGGACATCACGTCGTTGGTCCGGCGGAGCCGGCGGGCGATGGCCCGCAGCAGCGCGATCGAGACCTCGGGGCGGGCGTGCAGCCAGGGCTGGAGGTCGCCGTGGCCGAGGCCGAGCAGCTTGACCTCGGTCAGCGCGCTGGCGGTGGCGGTGCGCGGGCCCGGGTCGAACAGCGACAGCTCGCCGATCATCTCACTGGGGCCGAGGACGGCGAGCATGTTCTCGCGGCCGTCCGGCGAGGCGCGGTGCAGCTTGACCTTGCCCTCGGCGACGACGTACAGCCGGTCGCCCGGGTCGCCCTCGTGGAACAGCGACTCACCGCGGGCGAGGGTCACCTCGGTCATGGAAGCGCGCAGCTCGCCGGCCTGTTCGTCGTCGAGTGCCGCGAAGAGTGCGGCGCGCCGCAGAACGTCGTCCACGTGCTTCCTCCTTCTCGGCCGTCGGGCTGTCAAGCCCGTCGGCGCAAGTTCGTACAGTGCTCTGCATCACCAAGCATGGCGCATGTCGCTCCGATCATATGAGGAGGGGGTGCGCCGAGGTGCGCTGCGCGGGGCCATTCGTACCGCCAGGGCGGCTTTTATCCGCGCGAGGATTCGGTCTCAGCTGAATCAATTGAGCCGACAGTGCCCGGGCAACAGGATTCACGTCGACAGCCCGACCGCACGAAAGACGGTGACTCCGCATGTCCTCCGAGACCCGCACCAGCACGTCGCCCACGCCGCTCACGCCGCTCAGCTACGGCGCGTCCCCCACGTCGCCCACGCCGCTCACGCCGCTCAGCTCCGGCGCGTCCCCCACGTCGCACACATCCCTCACGTCGCTGCGGGAGCGGGCCCTGCGGCTGCGGGCGCTGGTGGCCGACGGGGCACCCGGTGAGGCGCCCGGTGGGGCGCTCGTCCTGCCGAACGCCTGGGACGCCGGCAGCGCCGCC
The DNA here is from genome assembly GCF_055561295.1 of Kitasatospora sp. NPDC022785. NCBI lineage: Bacteria > Bacillati > Actinomycetota > Actinomycetes > Kitasatosporales > Streptomycetaceae > Kitasatospora > Kitasatospora sp. NPDC022785. The sequence goes on from NZ_JBVHHB010000005.1 coordinate 93,761, forward strand.
GTGATCGCCTCGGCTGGTGCGGCCGCGATCGCCACCACCAGCGGCGGCGTCTCCTGGTCGCTGGGCAGCGGCGACGGCCAGCAGCTCGGCCGGTCGGAGGCCGTCGAGGCGGCCCGCCGGATCGCCGCCGCCGTCGACCTGCCGGTCACCGTCGACGCCGAGGGCGGCTACGGCCCGAAGCCCGCCGACGTCGCCACCACCGTCCGGGCGCTGATCTCCGCGGGCGCGGCCGGTGTCAACCTGGAGGACTCGGCGGCCCCCGGCGGCCCGCTCTTCACGGTGGCCGAGCAGGCCGCGCGGTTGCGGGCCGCCCGGGAGGCCGCCGCCGGGGCGGGCCTGCCTGAGCTCGTGGTCAACGCCCGGACGGACGTCTTTCTGTTCGGGATCGGCCCGGCCGAGGGCCGGTCCGACGACGTGCTGGCCCGCGCGGCGGCGTACGCGGAGGCGGGCGCGGACGGCCTCTTCGTCCCCGGGCTGCTCGACCTCGACGCGCTGGCCCGGCTCTGCGCCGCGTCCCCGCTCCCGGTGAACGCGATGGCGGTGGCGGGCGGGCCGACCGTGGCCGAGCTCGCCGCCGCCGGGGTGCGGCGGATCAGCGTCGGCACCGGCCTGGCCCAGCTCGCCTACACCGCCGCCCGCCTGGCCGCCGCCGAACTGCTCGGCGCGGGCACCCTGACGGAACCGGATGGCGCGCTGGGCTTCGGAGAGCTGGACGCGCTGTACCGGCGCTGAGCCAGGACCGCTGCCGACGGGCGCACGGGGGCGTGCGCACGGGGGACGGGCGGGACGGGTGGGCGGGGGTGCACCGGCGCTCGCAGGGGAGGCGCCGGTGCGCGCCCGCCCACCCGTCCCGAGCCCTCAGAAGCCGCCCGGCTCCGGCAGCGCGGCCAGTTCCGGTCGCCCCTCGGGTGCGGCCGGCAGCCCGAGCAGGCGCCGCATCGCCCACCGGGTGCGGTCGGCGGCGGCGTGGTCCCGGTAGAGCCGGAGGGCGTGGTTGAGGGCCAGTACCTGCCCGGTCAGCTCGAAGACGACCTGCTCGGCGTCCGGCTCGGCCGGCAGCCGGCCCGCGGCGATCGCCAGCCCGGCCTGGTGCCGCAGTTCGCGCTGCCAGACCGCGTTCTTGGCGGCCACCGCAGACCGGACCGGCCCGCTCTCCCGGTCGTCGAACTCCGCTGTCACGGCGGTGAAGAAGCAGCCGCCGGGCAGCAGGTCGCGCTCCAGGTAGGAGACCCACGCCTCGCACTGGACGAGCAGCCGGGGCAGCCCGGGCGCCGCGCCGGCGGCGGCCGCGCGCCGAACCACCTCACGGACGAACAGCCCCACCGCCTCGTCGACGACGGCGAGCTGCAGGCTCTCCTTGGTGCCGAAGTGGCCGAGCACGCCGGACTTGCTCATCGACAGGTCGGTGGCGAGCCGGCCGATCGTCAGGCCCTCCAGCCCTTCGACCGAGGCGACGTCCAGGCCGCGGCGCAGGATCGCGGTGCGGGTCCGGCGGGCGTCGGCGACGGATCTCCTCGGGCTCACCGCGTCAGTGTAGTCAGCGGAAGCGCTATGGCATCCGACCGTTCGGACGCTGTAGAGCCGGCGTGACACCCCGTCGCGGGGGCGCCCCCGCCGGCCACGCCGGACCGGAGGGTGGTGCCCGTGCAAGGGCCACACCTGCCCGGTCGCGCCCGGGTGGTGATCAGCGGTCGCCGGAGGAGGCGGGGCCCACGGCCGTCCTGATCAGCTCGCCGATCCGCGCCTCGGAGGCGGCGGTCAGCTCCGTCAGGGCGTAGGTGGTCGCCCACATGGTGGCTTCGTCGAGCACCGCCTGGTCACTGAAGCCGAGCGTGGCGTACCGCGAGTTGAACTTCTGCGCGCTCTGGAAGAAACAGACGACCTTGCCGCCCTTGGCGTACGCGGGCATCCCGTACCAGAGCTTCGGCGAGAGGGCCGGCGCACTGGCCTTGACGATGGCGTGGATCCGCTCGGCGATGACGCGGTCCGCCTCCTCCATTTCGGCGATCTTCGCGAGCACCTCGACCTCCGGGTCCGGCTTGGCCGCGCGCGATCCGCGCCGTGCGGACGCCTTCAGCTCCCGGGCGCGCTCCTTCATCGCGCTGCGCTCCTCAGCCGTGAACCCGTCGTACCTCTCGTCGGCCGGGCCGGTGCTCTTGGCGGACGTCTGCGTGCTCGTCATGGCAGGTTCCTCTCGCGCGGGGTTGGCAGGACTTGCGGGAATTCCGGGCCTTGCGGGCCTTGCAGGACGCGGGCCTGAGCGGGCCGGATCACGCCGATTGCAGCTCGGGGGCGGGCACGTGCCGGGTCCTGACCGGCCTGCTCACCTGCTTGGCCACGCAGGACGGAATCCCCGGGGCGGCGTCCGCCGCGCGGCGCTGGTAGACGCTGGGCGGCATGCCGACCAGTTCGGTGAAGCGGGTGCTGAAGGTGCCCAGCGACGAGCAGCCGACCGTGAAGCAGACCTCGGTGACAGTGAGGTCGCCACGGCGAAGCAGTGCCATCGCGCGCTCGATGCGACGCGTCATCAGATAGGCGTACGGGGACTCTCCGTAGGCGAGCCGGAACTGGCGGCTGAGGTGCCCGGCCGACAGGTTCGCGCCTCGGGCGAGCGCCTCGACGTTCAGCGGCTGCGCGTACTCGCGGTCGATCCGGTCGCGGACGCGGCGCAGTCGCGTGAGGTCGTTCAGACGCTGCGCCGCGGTCAGTGCGCGCGCCCATGCGGGACGGCACATGCAAGAACTCCTTCCATCGGTGTCCGCGAGCACCCGGGTGACTGCCGGGGCAGGCACGGGGTGCTCGCCGGTGGGTGCGGAGCGGGCGGCGGCCGGGGAACGCCGGCCGCCGCATGCCTCGCGGGTGGTGACGCCGGCGATCACGGCCTCACCGGCTGCCGGACGGCTCAGCGCACCTCCTGGATGCGGACCAGGTTGCCCGCGGGATCGCGGAAGGCGCAGTCGCGGACGCCGTACGGCTGGTCGGTCGGCTCCTGGACCACCTCGGCGTCACCGGCCTGCAGCTTCTCGAAGGTGCCGTCGAGGTCAGGAGTGGCCAGCAGGATCCAGCCGTAGGTGCCCTTGGCCATCATCTCGACGATGGTGCGGCGCTCCTCCTCGGTGATGCCCGGGTCGGCGGCCGGCGGTGCGAGAAGGATGGACGTACCGGGCTGCCCGACGGGGCCGACCGTGATCCAGCGCATCTTGCCCTGTCCGACGTCGCTGCGGACCTCGAAGCCGAGGGTGTCCCGGTAGAAGACCAGGGCGGCGTCCGGGTCGTCCTGCGGGAGGAAGGTCGTGTGAATGGTGATGTCCATGGCCGTCACGCTAGCCGCGGCCCGAAGGCGGGCGCTTCTCGATTCCTGACCGGTCCGGCCGCCCGGGGAGGACGTCCCCGGCGCAGCCTCGGACCCGGCCTCCGACACAGCCCCCGGCCCGGTCCCCGGCACGGCCCCTGCTGCGAGCGCCCGCCTGCGGACGGACCGTCGGGGGCCCCGGCGGCCGGGGCGGGGAGGGCGGCGGTGGGCCCGCCGGGCCCGTCCTCGCGCCGGCACGATCAGTTCGGCGCCCGGTAGTTCGATCGAGGCGGCCCGGCGGGATCCCCCCTGAAGACGATGCCCGTGGGCGTAGCCTTCGTGCATGGCAGAGAGCAAGGTCCGGAAGGCAGCCGCGCCGAAGGCGAAGTCCGCGGTGAAGCCGAGGAAACCGGAGTCGCACCTGGCGATGGTGCGGCGGGCGCGGAAGATCAACCGGGAGCTGGCGGAGCTGTATCCGTACGCACACCCGGAGCTGGACTTCGACAACCCGTTCGAGCTGCTGGTGGCCACCGTGCTGTCGGCGCAGACCACCGACCTGCGGGTGAACCAGACGACGCCCGCGCTGTTCGCGAAGTATCCGACGCCGGAGGACATGGCGGCGGCGGTTCCGGAGGAGCTGGAGGAGATCATCCGGCCGACCGGCTTCTTCCGCGCGAAGGCGAAGTCGCTGATCGGCCTCTCGATCGCGCTGCGGGACACCTTCGGCGGGGAGGTCCCCGGCCGGCTGGAGGACCTGGTCACCCTCCCGGGCGTCGGCCGGAAGACCGCCAACGTGGTCCTGGGCAACGCGTTCGGGGTCCCGGGGATCACCGTGGACACCCACTTCGGGCGCCTGGCGCGGCGGTTCGGGTGGACGGCGGAGGAGGACCCGGAGAAGGTCGAGGCGGCCGTCGCGGAGATCTTCCCTAAGGCGGAGTGGACGATGCTCTCGCACCGGGTGGTCTTCCACGGCCGGCGGATCTGCCACTCCCGCAGGCCGGCCTGCGGTGCCTGCCCGATCGCGCCGCTCTGCCCGTCGTACGGGGAGGGCGAGCTGGACCAGGAGAAGGCGAAGAAGCTGCTCAAGTACGAGATGGGCGGGCAGCCCGGCCAGCGGCTGCGGCCGCCCGCCGACTTCCCGGGGGAGGCGGCGGCGCGGGCCGATGCCGCCGCGCACCAGGGACACGTGGCGGACCTGGCGGTGGCCGAGTGACCACGAGGATCGAACGGGACGGCCTCCCGGGGTGGCTGGAGCCGGTCCGGGACGCCGCCGAGCGGGTGCTGCCCGAGCAGCTGAGCCGGTTCCTGCCGCCCGCCGAGGGCGGCCGCGCCGCTGCCGTCCTGATGCTCTTCGGCGAGGGTGCGGCCGGGCCGGACCTGCTGCTGATCGAGCGGGCCCGGTCGCTGCGCTCGCACGCCGGCCAGCCGTCCTTCCCCGGCGGCGCCCTGGACCCGGAGGACGGGGACCCGGCGGGGCCCGGCCCGGTCGCGGCGGCGCTGCGCGAGGCGTGGGAGGAGACCGGCCTGGACCCGGCCGGGGTGCAGGTCTTCGCGGCGCTGCCCGCCCTCTACATCCCGGTCAGCCGGTTCGTGGTGACCCCGGTGCTGGGCTGGTGGCGCAGGGAGTCGCCGGTGCGGCCGGTGGACGCGGGCGAGACCGGTGCGGTCTTCCGGGTGCCGCTCGCCGAGCTGACCGACCCGGCCAACCGGGTCCGGCTGCGCCACCCGTCCGGCCACCTCGGCCCGGCCTTCGCGGTCGGCGGCCGGCTGGTCTGGGGCTTCACCGCTGGGGTGATCGACCGGGTGCTGCACCACAGCGGCCTGGAGCTGCCCTGGGACACCTCCCGGACCGTCGACCTCTCGGAGGAGGCGATCGAACTGGCGCAGGGCGACCGCGACCGCTCCCGCGCGCTGCTGGGCGGCGACGCCAGGCAGACATGACCGGCCGCCCCCACGGCGGTTCGTGCGGCGGTCGGTGCGGCGGTCCGTGCGGCGGGCCGTTCCGCGGTCGGTACGGCGGCCCGTGCAGCGGTCCGCACGGCCGACCGTGCGGCGGTCGGCAGGAACGTCCGTACGGCTCTCGGCGCGGCCGCCCGGCCGGTCGTGGGAGGGTGTCGGGGTGAACGTCCTGGATCTGCTGCTGATCGCCGCCGCCGTGGGATTCGCCGTGTCGGGCTACCGGCAGGGCTTCGTGGTCGGCATCATGTCGGTCCTCGGCTTCCTCGGCGGCGGCCTGGTCGCCGTCCAGCTGCTGCCGCTGCTGCTCGACCACCTCAGCCCCGGCACCACCGCCTCGGTGATCGCCGTCGTGGTGGTCATCGTGCTGGCGGCGGTCGGCCAGGCGATCACCACCCACTTCGGCTGGAAGCTGCGCGGCCACATCGACCGGCGCCCGGCCAAGGCGCTGGACGCGGCCGGCGGCGCCGTGGTCAACGTGATCTCGATGCTGCTGGTGGCCTGGCTGATCGGTTCGGCGCTCGCCGGAACGTCCCTGCCGACCGTTTCCAAGCAGGTCCGCAGCTCGGCCGTGCTCGGCGGCGTCCAGGACGCCCTGCCCTCGGACGCGCCCAACTGGTTCTCCGACTTCTCCAAGGTGCTCGCCCGCAACGGCTTCCCGCAGGTCTTCAACCCCTTCGAGCACGAGCCGATCACCCAGGTCGACACCCCCGATCCGGCGCTGGCCGCCAGCCCGGCGGTGGCCAGGGCCAGGCAGAGCCTGGTCAAGGTGGTCGGCACCGCCACCTCCTGCGGCAAGACTCTGGAGGGCAGCGGCTTCGTCTACGCCCCGCACCGGGTGATGACCAACGCCCACGTGGTCGGCGGCGTGGACGAGCCCACCGTGCAGATCGGCGGCGTCGGCCAGCTCTACGACGCGACCGTCGTCCGCTACGACTGGCAGCGCGACATCGCGATCCTGGACGTGCCCAAGCTGAACGCGCCGGTGCTCGCCTTCGCGGGCGAGGCGAAGACCAACGACAGCGCGATCGTGGCGGGCTTCCCCGAGAACGGCGCCTTCAACGTCCAGCCGGCCCGTATCCGCGGCCGGATCCAGGCCAACGGCCCGGACATCTACCACCGCGGCCAGGTGGTCCGGGACGTCTACTCGGTGCGCTCGGTCGTCCGCCAGGGCAACAGCGGCGGCCCGCTGCTCACCCCGGACGGCCAGGTGTTCGGCGTGGTCTTCGCCAAGTCGCTGGACAGCGCGGACACCGGGTACGTGCTGACCGCCGCCGAGGTGCGCGAGGACGCCGTCCAGGGCAGCACGGCGACTGGCAGGGTGGACACCCAGGGCTGCGCGCTCTGACACCGTCCCCCCGGGGGGCCCACCGGTCAGGCGAACCCACGGCCACGCACCGCACCCACGGCCACGTACCGCACGCACGGCCACGTACCGCACGCACGGCCACGTACCGCACCGGCCGAACCCACCGCACCGGCCGATGCCCGGCGTGCGGTCGGGCCCGGCTGATAGCGTCGGCCGCGCTCACCCGTTCGGCTCAATTGGGCGCCGTCCCGGGCTGGGCCGGGCGGAGGTCGGCGAGGTTCGATGATGGGTCACTCGCACGCGGTCAGCGGGGCGATGCTGTACGCGGCCTCCGCGCCGTTCCTGCCGTCGTTGCTGCTGGACACCACGCTCCAGCCGGCCGACATCCTGATGGGCACGGTGCTGTGCGCGGGCGCCGCCCTGCTGCCGGACCTCGACCACCACGACGGGACGATCGCCAACTTCCTCGGCCCGATCTCCAGGGTGCTCTGCCGCCTCGTGGCCTGGGTCTCCGGGGGCCACCGGCACGCCACCCACTCGCTGCTGTTCGTCGCCCTGACGGGCGGCGGCACCTGGGCCGGGGTCACCTTCCTCGGCCGCGACTTCACCCTCGGGCTGACGTTCTTCCTGCTGGCCCTCGCAATCCGGGCCCTGCGGCTGCACCCGCCGGGGGACGGCCCGACGATGTGGATCACCATCATCGGCCTCGCCGCGCTGGGCACCGCCGGGATGAACACCTGGATGCCGAACGCGCCGGGCTGGCTGCCGTACGCGGTGGCGCTGGGCACGCTCGCGCACCTGTTGGGCGACTGCCTGACGAAGAAGGGCGCGCCGCTGCTCTGGCCGCACAAGGAACGCTACGAGGTGGTGCTGATCAAGCGCAGCGGCAACGACATCGAGACCAAGGTGCTGGTACCGATCATGTCGGTGGCGACCTTCGTGCTGCTCTGGTTCACGGCGCTGTCGCCGACGGTGGTGAACTGACCCGTCCGGTGAGCCGATCCGTCCGGTGGTCTGGGCCGGGCTGGTGAGCCGATCCGACTCAGGAACGGCCCGACTCAGGAACGGCCCGCTGCGAGGGGGATCCGCCCGGGGAGCGCGGTGCGAGGCCTCAGGTCTCGCGCCGTAGCCGAGCGCCCACCCAGCGGGCCCGGCGGCCGAGGATGCGCGGGATGCCGAGCTCCCGCTGAGCCGAGCGCTGACGGCGGTCCACGCCGTCGTATCCGAGGTCGTCCGTCCAGTCGGGGCGGTGGCCGGACCTCTGCGAGCTGTTGTGGCTTCGGCCGCGCGGAGCGCTGCCGCGATCGGGCATCCAGGTCATACCGCAATGGATGCCCCTGGGCCGGTCGGCGTAACCGCTCGCGCACGAGGCAACTTGTCCTATGCGTTTGTCATATGAGCGGACTGTAAGGGGAGTTGGGGTCCGAAGTCCCACCGGCGGCCGGTCCCGCACTCATCCCGTCGGCGGGCCAGGCCGCCCGGGCAGCCGAATCCCGGGGCGACCGAGGGCGGCGGTTTCCGGGCCCCGCGGCGACCGAGGGCGGCGGTTTCCCGGCCCCGCGGCGACCGAGGGCGGCGGTTTCCCGGCCCGCGGTGGCCGGTGCCGGCGGTGAAACCGCCCCGCGGTGACCGGCGCCCGCCGCTTCCGGGCTCCGGCGGCTCAGTCCTTGTGGCGGCCGATCCAGTCCAGCAGCTCGGCGGTGAACTCCTTCGGCGCCTCCTCGTGCGGGAAGTGCCCGACCCCCGGCATCAGCCGCCAGCGGTACGGCGCGGCCACGTACTCGCCGCCGCCGAGCGCGGTGTGCGACAGCAGCACCGGGTCCGAGGCGCCCTGGACGTGCAGGGTGGGCGCGGTGACCGGCTTCTTCATCCGGCGGGCGAACTGGATGCCGTCCGGTCGGGCCATCGACCGCAGCAGCCAGCGGTACGGCTCGACCGAGCAGTGCGCGGTGCTGGGGATCTGGATCGCCTGCCGGTACGCGGCCACCGCCCCCCGGTCCAGCTGGTTGTGTCCGGTCCAGGCGTCCAGGTAGCGGCCGACCAGCGCGGCGTCGTCGGCCACCAGGCGGCGTTCCGGTATCCACGGCCGCTGGAAGCCCAGGACGTGGTCGAAGGCGGCGATCTGGCGACGGTCGGTCAGCAGTGCCCGGCGCAGGTCGCGCGGGTGTGCGGCGGAGACCACGGTGAGGCTCTGGATCACCGACGGCCGCATGACCGCCGCCACCCAGGCCAGCGTGCCGCCGGAGGCGTGGCCCACCAGGTGGGCCCGGCGTTCGCCGAGCGAGCGGATCACGCCGGTGATGTCCAGCGCGAGGTTGCCGGGGTCGTACCCGCGCGGGGTGCGGTCGCTGCCGCCGACGCCCCGCAGGTCGAGGGCGACGGCCCGGTACCCCGCCTCGGCGAGCGCGGTCAGCTGGTGGCGCCAGGCCCACCAGTACTCCGGCCAGCCGTGCACCAGCAGGACCAGCGGGCCCTTGCCCAGCTCGGCGATGTGGAACCGGGCGCCGTTGGCAGCTAGGTCGCGGTGCGTCCAGGGGCCCGTCTGCCGGACGTCCCAGACGGACTCGGGCACGGCCGCCGCGGTGCCGTCCTCGGCGACCGCGGTCGCGCTGTCGGCCGCCTCGTCAACGGCGTCCTGGCCGCCGGCGCGGTCGGGGCCGGAGTCGGCGGACGGCTGCGCGGGCACGGGCTTCTGGTCGAGCGGCATACCGAGAGCGTGTCACATCCGTACACCGGACACGCGCCCGGCACTCGGTCTCGGTGCGTCAGGCCATGCCAGGGCTGCCGTCCGTGCACCGCCCGAGGCCCGCCGGCCGACCCGCCGCCCGGCCCCGGTCCGGGCCGTCGTCCGGGGCAGCGCCCGGCCCGTTGTCCGAGGTGGCCGCCCGGCCCGTCGTCCGGGGCGGCGCCCGGACGGCAGCGGTGCGTGCCGATGGGGGGCGGCCGGCGTGCTGCCGGGCTTACGGGATGCGACCCAGGGCCCGGTCGATCTCCTCCTGGGTGGCGGGGCGCGGGCGGGCGTTCTTCAGCACGTCGGCGGTCTTCTGGGCGCCCTCGATGGTGCGGTAGGGCTTCTCGATCCGCTTGAACGAGCGCAGCGCCAGCAGCCCGAGCACCACCGCCAGCAGCAGGTACGCGCCGGCGACGATCAGGAACGACCAGCCGAGCGAGAGGCCCAGCGCGTGGATCCCGAACGCCGCAGCGGCGCTGAGCATCGGAACGGCGGCCAGTGCCACCACGCCGGCGACCGTCAGCGAGACCCCGCCGGAGACGCCGCGCTTGACGTCCGCGCGCAGCTCGGCCTTGGCGAGCGCGATCTCGTCGTGGACCAGGGCGGACAGGTCGGCGGTGGCCGCCGCGAACAGCTGCCCCACCGAACGCTCGCCCTCGTAGGGCGCCCGGCCGTTGCTGGACGGGTCTGCGGCTCCTGCGGGCATCAGCGGTTCTCCTCTGCGGCTGTGCGGCGTGACGCCGCCGTGCGGTGCGGTTCCGGGGGCCGGAGGGGGCCCGGAGGCGTCTGTGGACTGTCGACAGCTCAGAATCATGCCCCCAGCGGTCAGTCACACACCACTCCGGGGCCCCGCCGGAGGGATGTGTCCCCCTGCTCCCCGTTGCTCTCCCCCCGCCTCCGGCGTGGCGGAGCCGTGCGTCTCAGCCGCGGGCGGCCGGTCCGGACGGGGCGTCACCGTCCGGACCGCCCTCCGTCGGATGGTCGGCCAGCTTCGTCACCCGGGCCTGCCAGGCCGGATCGTCCTGCTGGTAGACGTCGGGGACGCCGTCGTGGTCGAGGTCGCGGTCCTCCTCCTCGCACAGCTCGCGGTAGTGCCGGTTGCGCAGCTTCAGCAGCACGGTGGCGACCAGCGCACAGAGCAGCGAGCCCACCAGGACGGCGGCCTTGGACCGGTCGGCCAGCGCCTGGTCGTCCGGGAAGGCAAGCTCGCTGATCAGCAGCGAGACGGTGAAGCCGATGCCGGCCAGCACCGAGACGGCGAACATGTCGGCCCACTTGAGCTGCGGGTTCAGCTCGGCGCGGGTGAACCGGGCGGTCAGCCGGGTGCCGCCGAAGATGCCGACGGTCTTGCCGACGAACAGGCCGAGGATGATCCCGAGCGGGGTGGCCTGGGTGAACACCTCGCCCAGCGCCGGCCCGGTGATCGTCACCCCGGCGGCGAACAGGGCGAAGACGGGGACGGCCAGCCCGGCCGAGAGGGGGCGGACCTGGTGCTCGATGTGCTCGCCGGGGGAGTACTTCTCGTCGCCGACCGTGTGGCAGCGGAGGATCAGGCCCATCGCGACGCCCGACACCGTGGCGTGCACACCGCTCTCGTGCATCAGCGCCCAGATCACGAAGGCCAGCGGCACGTACAGGTACCAGCCGTGCACGTTGCGCCGGTGCAGGAACCAGAACAGCACCAGGCCGGCGAAAGACAGACCGAGCGCCCAGAACTTGATGCCGGAGCTGTAGAAGATCGCGATGATCAGGATCGCGATCAGGTCGTCCACCACGGCGAGGGTGAGCAGGAAGGCCCGCAGCGCGGAGGGCAGGTGGCTGCCGACCACGGCCAGCACACCGAGGGCGAAGGCGATGTCGGTCGCGGTCGGGATCGCCCAGCCGCCCGGGTGCCCGCCGCTGCCGGAGTTGACCACGGCGAACAGGATCGCCGGCAGCGCGACGCCGCAGAGGGCGGCTATGACGGGTAGCAGGGCGGCGCTGGGGCTGCGCAGTTCACCGGCCACGAACTCGCGCTTGAGCTCGATGCCGGCCACGAAGAAGAAGATCGTCAGCAGGCCGTCCTTGGCCCAGGCGTCCAGGGTGAGGTCCAGGTGGAACGGGGTGGACGGCCCGATGGTGTAGTCGAGGACGCTCTCGTACGACTGCGGCCAGGCATTGGCCCAGATCAGGGCCGTCACGGCGGCGAGGAGCAACAGGATGCCGCCGACCGTCTCGGTGCGCAGGGCGTCGGTGATGTAGGTGCGCTCGGGGAAGGACAGCCTGCCGAGGAGCTGGCGGCGGCGGGTCGTCGGCTCGTTGACGGGCGGCTGGCTGGCCACGCGTGACCTCCTGGGGCGGGGAACGGTGTACGGATGCACCTGTGGTGCAGTGCCGACCAGACTTCCCGGCGCGCCCTGTGACGCAGTGGATTCCGTGGTGGATCCGGGAGGTCTTCCCTGGACGTTCCGACGGGGATCTTGATGCGTCTTTGACATTCTAGCCGGAAGCACAAGCGGGCATGCTTCTTGTCATATTTCAGGACTTAAGACCTGGCGGCCTGTTCTGCTTCGACGCGTGGCGTCCGGCCGCAGCCGATGACACCCGAATGGAGCCGGCCGCATGCAGACGGGTGAACGCCTCCCTATCGTCGATCGCAGGCGCTGCCCGTCCCGGCGGCGCGATTCCCCGTTCCCGCCGCGGCGTGGCCGCTGCGCAGCCGTGTACTGGAGGCACGACGATGCCCAGACCGCCCCTCTTACCGCCCACCCTGTCCGCGTGGCCGCCCCGGGCGGAGTGCGGACCTTCGACGCGGCACCGAGGTCCGCCGGAGCGCCGAGACCCGACGAAACACGGACACCTGTCGGAGCACGGACACGTGTCGGAGCGCGGAGCCTCGGTGGAGCGCGGAGCCTCGGTGGAGTGCGGACCGATGAACGGTTCAGCCCTTCGTCCTGTTGCCGACGCCCCGGCCGCCGAGCCGGGCCCGGACCTCGACCACCTGCTCCGCCCGCTGTTCCATGCCGCCGCCCCGGGCGGAGGCGCCGCCGTCGTGGTGATCCGCGGCGACGAACGGACGGTCGCCTGTCGCGGCCACTCCGACCGCTCCCGTGAACGCCCCGTCCGGGCCGACACCAGATTCGAGCTCGGCTCCGTGACCAAGACCTTCACCGGGCTCCTGCTCGCCGAGATGGCCGCCCGGGGCGAGGTCGGCTACGACGATCCGATCGACCGTTACCTGCCGGTCGACGCCGCCCCCGGCTACCCGCACGAGCGGCCGATCACCCTGCTCCACCTGGCCACCCACACCTCGGGACTGCCCCGGCTGCCGGTCGGCCTGCTGCCCGCGATGGCCCCGCGCTGGTTCACCAGCCCGTACGCCACCTTCGGCCCAGCCCACCTGGGTGTGAACGGCGCCGGTGTGAACGGCGTCGGTGTGAACGGCGGTGCCCCGGACGGTCCGACCGCCCGGGGCACCGCCGTTCACGGCGTACGTCAGCCCTGGCTGCCCGCGGGCGGGAGCTGGGACTGGATCAGGTTCATCACGGTGCTGTCGGCCAGCGTGGTGGTGTCGCCGACCTCGCGGCCCTCGGCGATGTCCCGCAGCAGGCGGCGCATGATCTTGCCGGAGCGGGTCTTCGGCAGTTCGCCGACCACCTTGATCTGCTTCGGCTTGGCGATCGGGCCGAGCGTGCGGCTGACGTGCGCCCGCAGCTCGTCGACCAGCTCGGGGCTGTCGGTGGCGGTGCCGCGCAGGATCACGAAGGCGACGATCGCCTGGCCGGTGGTGGCGTCGGTGGCGCCGACCACGGCGGACTCGGCGACGGACGGGTGGCCGACCAGGGCCGACTCGACCTCGGTGGTCGAGATGTTGTGGCCGGAGACCAGCATGACGTCGTCGACCCGGCCGAGCAGCCAGATGTCGCCGTCCTCGTCCTTCTTGGCGCCGTCACCGGCGAAGTAGCGGCCCTCGAAGCGCGACCAGTAGGTGTCGATGTAGCGCTGGTCGTCGCCCCAGATGGTGCGCAGCATGGACGGCCACGGCTCGGTGAGCACGAGGTAGCCGCCGGAGCCGTTGGGGACCTCGCGGGCTTCGTCGTCGACGACGGTGGCGGCGATACCCGGGAGGGCGCGTTGGGCGGAGCCGGGCTTGGTCTCGGTGACGCCCGGCAGCGGGCTGATCATGATCGCGCCGGTTTCGGTCTGCCACCAGGTGTCCACGATGGGGGTCTTGCCGGCGCCGATGTGGTCGCGGTACCAGATCCAGGCCTCGGGGTTGATCGGCTCGCCGACGCTGCCCAGGATCCGCAGCGAGGAGAGGTCGAACTTCGCGGGGATGTCGTCTCCCCACTTCATGAAGGTGCGGATCGCGGTGGGTGCGGTGTAGAGGATCGTGACGCCGTACTTCTGGACGACCTCCCAGAACCGGCCCTGGTGGGGGGTGTCCGGGGTGCCCTCGTAGATGACCTGGGTGGCGCCGTTGGAGAGGGGGCCGTAGACGATGTACGAGTGGCCGGTGACCCAGCCGATGTCGGCGGTGCACCAGTAGACGTCGGTCTCCGGCTTGAGGTCGAAGACGGCGTGGTGGGTGTAGCTGGCCTGGGTGAGGTAGCCGCCCGTGGTGTGCAGGATGCCCTTGGGCTTGCCGGTGGTGCCGGAGGTGTAGAGGATGAAGAGCGGGTGCTCGGCCTCGTGTGCCTCGGGGGTGTGCTCGGTGGACTGACGCCCGGTGATCTCGTGCCACCAGACGTCGCGGCCCTGGGTCCAGGAGATGTCCTGGCCGGTGCGGCGGATGACCAGGACGTGCTCGACTCCGTCGGCCTTGGTCAGTGCCTCGTCGATGGCGGGCTTGAGTGCGGACGGCTTGCCGCGGCGGTATCCGCCGTCGGCGGTGATGACCAGCTTGGCCCGGGCGTCCTGGATGCGGGAGGCCACGGCGTCGGCGGAGAAGCCGCCGAAGACCACGGAGTGGGTGGCACCGATCCGGGCGCAGGCGAGGATCGCGACGACGGCCTCGGCGATCATCGGCAGGTAGATCGCGACCCGGTCGCCCTTGGCGACACCGAGTTCCAGCAGTGCGTTGGCGGCCTGCGAGACCTCGTCCTTGAGCTGGGCGTAGGTGATCGAGCGGCTGTCGCCGGGCTCGCCCTCGAAGTGGATGGCGACCCGGTCGCCATTGCCCGCCTCGACGTGACGGTCGACGCAGTTGTACGCCACGTTGAGCCTGCCGTCGGCGAACCACTTGGCGAACGGCGGGTTGGACCAGTCCAGCGTCTCGGTGGGCTCGACGGCCCAGCTGAGGCGGCGGGCCTGCTCGGCCCAGAAGCCCAGGCGGTCCTCGGAGGCCTGCGCGTACGCGGCCGCGGTGACGTTGGCGGCGGCGGCGAGCTCTGCCGGCGGGGCGAATCGCCGCTCCTCCTTGAGCAGGTTGGCCAGGCTCTCGTTGCTCAACGCGCACTCCTCATCGAGTCATGATCGGGGTCAGTCCCGTGCGTGGGGATTGTCCCGTGTGTCCCAGCGCACAGCTCACCAGGCGAAGCGGTCACTTGACAAGAGGCTCCGGAGAATTGGTGTAGACCTTTGATCGAGAGTCGAACGGTCTGCTCGAAGAAACGGTCGAACGGTGAGGTGGGCCCGCACCCCTGCCCGCCAGGTAGGGCACGGGCCCCGCTCTCAGGCGGCCAGTCGGGGATCACCCCCGCCGGCGGCCGTACCAGCGGCCTCCAGCTCCGCCGCGGAGATCTGTTCGATTTCGTTCACCCGCTCGGGCGTGTCGCAGGGCGCCGACCCGGTCGCACCGGCGCCGAGCGCCTCGACCGGACTGAACTTGCCGCTCTCGTGGTCCAGCACGTAGGCCTGGGCGGTGGCGAAGTCGAAGTACATGCCAACCAGCCGTAGCGTGCCCTCGGCGACCCGGCGCTCCACCGCGGGGTTCGCCAGCAGCTGGTCCAGTTGCTGGACCACGTTGGTGATGCAGAGCTGTTCGACCAGGTCGACCACCGGACGGGCGGTGAACTCGGCGGGGGCACGGCGCAGCCGGTCGAGCGCGCCGCGGCCGTTGCGCAGCCAGCGGGCCAGCGGGGTCGGCGGCCCCGGGCGCTCGTGCAGGCCGTCCAGCAAGGCCTTCATCGCGCCGCAGCCGGAGTGCCCGCAGACCGTGATGGACCGCACCTCCAGCACCTCCACGGCGTACTGCACCGCGGCGGCCACCGAGTCGTCGGCGGCGCCCGGCTCGAACGGCGCGGGCACCAGGTTGCCGACGTTGCGCACGGTGAAGAGGTCGCCCGGGCCGCTGTTGGTGATCATGCTGGTGACCATCCGCGAGTCCGCGCAGGTCAGGAAGAGCTGGGAGGGCGTCTGCCCCTCCCGGGCCAGCCGGGCCAGCTCGGGGCGGATCAGCGGGGCGGTGTGCAGCTGGAACCCGCGGAGGCCGTCCAGCAGCCGGCCGTGCGGATCCTCCTGCTGCTCGATGCAGTGGTGGCCGACCCAGGGTGTCCATGCCCGGCAGCGGTGCGGACCGGGAGAGCTGCCCGTCCGGATCGTCCCGTCCGGGTCGAGGACCTCCTCGTCCTGGCGCCGCGTCGTCATCGACACCCGACCGCCGGTCGCCTGGTGGCCCGTCCGCCAGCTGTGCAGCGTCTCGTACGCCGCGTGGTCCAGGAAGGAGCCGTCGTGGACGACCGTCACGTCGGCCGTGGCGGGGATGCCGGCCAGCGCGCGGCTCAGCCGGGGCACCGCGGTGAAGGTGAGCGGGCCGTGCGTCTGTACCGTGACGGATCCGTCCGGGCCGGACAGGACGTCCACGTGGGCGCGGGTCAGGCGGTAGAGCGCGAGCAGCACGGCCGTCGCGGCGCCCAGTGCCACGCCCAGCAGGACGCCGAGCAGCACCACGCCGAGGACGGTGGCCAGGTAGACCGGGAACTCGCGGTGCCGGTGCACCTTGCGGATGTGCGCGAAGCTCACCATCTGCAGGCCGACGACCAGGACCAGGGCGGCGAGTGCGGAGAGCGGGATCTTGCGCAGCCCGCCGGTGAGCGCCAGGGCCGCGGCGAGCACCCAGACGCCGTGCAGGATCGAGGCCCAGCGACTCTGAGCCCCGGCCCTGACGTTGGCCGTGCTGCGTACCGCGCCACCGGCGATCGGCAGCCCGCCGAGCAGGCCGCTGACCATGTTGGCGATGCCCTGGCCGCGCAGCTCGCGGTCGAGGTCCCCGGTGCGGTGCGACAGCCGGTCGACCGCGACGGCGGAGAGCAGCGACTCGACGCTCGCCACGGCGGTGACGGTCAGCACGGCGGCCAGGACCGCGGTGAGCGGCCCGTGGGGCAGGTCGGGGACGAGGTCGTGCGGCTGCCAGGCGGGCAGTTCGACCCGGGCGAGGTGCAGGCCGAGGGTCATGGCGAGCGCGGTGGCGGCGGCGACGGCCACCAGCGGGCCCGGTACCTTGGCCAGCCGGCGGCCGAACTCCCCGGCCCTGCCCGGGAGTCGGCCGAGTCGGGGCCAGCCGAGCAGCACGACCGCGGTGACCGTGCCGACGGCCAGCGCGGGCGGGTGCGGCCCCGCCAACTGGCCGGGCAGGGCGAGCAGGTTGGCCAGCGCAGAGCTCTGCGGGGAGCCGCCGAGGACGACGTGCAGCTGCGCGATGGCGATGGTCAGGCCGACTCCGGCCAGCATGCCGTGCACGATGGCGGGCGAGACGGCGAGCGCGGTGCGGGCCACCCGCCGTACGCCGAGCAGGAGTTGGAGCAGGCCGGCGGCGAGCGTGATGGCGCAGGTGGCCTGCCAGCCGTACTGGGTGATCAGCCCGGCGGTGATCACGGTCAGCGCGGCGGAGGGGCCGCTCACCTGGAGGGGGGTGCCGCCGAAGAGGCCGACCACGATGCCGCCGACGGCTGCCGCGGCGAGGCCCGCGGTGAGCGGGGCGCCGGTGGCCAGGGCGATCCCGAGGGAGAACGGCACGGCGATCAGGAAGACCACCAGGGAGGCGGAGAGGTCCTGCGCCCAGCGGGTGCGGGAGTTCGGGCCCGGTGGGGCGTGGTCGTTGGTGTCGGAGGCGATGGGTGCGCTGGAGATGTCGAGGGTCATTGTCTTCCCGTCTTTTCCGGGGGAACGAACGCAGTCAGGTCCGGTGGTGAGTCCGGTTGGGGCTCGGGGGAGCCGGATCGGCTGTCGTGGGTCGCGACGGTGTGGCGGGATGGCGTGGGCGCGGCGGGGAGTGCGGGTGTCACCGGCCGGGCCGTGGACCATCAGTGGGCCTCGGAGGGGCATGGCAGAGGCATTGGTCGGCCATGCCTCGGGGAGGACCATCAAGACTCGGTAAACCGAGGGTAATGAAAGCTTTGCACAGCGTCATCCCGGGCGGTAGCGCTGAACCCCTGGATTCACCCCATTGGGTGGTAGTCGAACTGACGGGAATCTGCTGACGCCCGGACAGGGTGGGCGGGGCCCGGCCGAGGCGTGCGAGAACGGGCTGTGGCCTCCCTCCGAATGGAGGAAGGCCACAGCCCGTTCGGTGTCCCGCGCGCCGTCTTCGGTCGTGTGGTCGGGCCCCGCGCGTCGTCGGGCGGTTCGTGCCGTGGGCGTCAGTGCGCACCGGCCGTGGCGTGCTGCTCCCCGCCGAGCACGAACCCGTGGTCCACCTGGGTGGCGAGGTCGATGCCGACCTTGGAGTTGGCCCAGCTCTCGGCGTTGCGGAGGTGGAAGAGGACGGCCTGCTCGGTGTAGCGGGGGGCGTCCCGCCGGTCGTGGGCGGCGTCGGCCTCGCTGCGCAGCTGCTCCAGCACCGCGCGGTTGCCCGGCTCCAGCGCCCGCAGCGGCGGTTCCGCGCCCTGCTCCAGCCGGCGCACCCAGTCGGAGTGGCCGAAGGTGGTCAGCAGGTCCTCGCCGACCTCACGGTGGAGGAACTCCAGGTCGTCGCGGCCCTGCACCTTGTTGCCGATCACCCGGAGCTCGACGCCGAAGTCGCGCGCGTAGTCCTTGTACTGGCGGTACACCGAGACGCCCTTGCGGGTCGGCTCGGCGACCAGGAAGGTCACGTCGAACCGGGTGAACAGCCCGGAGGCGAAGGAGTCGGAGCCCGCCGTCATGTCGGTGACGACGTACTCGTCGGGGCCGTCGACCAGGTGGTTGAGCAGTAGCTCGACCGCGCCGACCTTGGAGTGGTAGCAGGCGACGCCGAGGTCCTCCTCGGTGAAGGCACCGGTGGCCAGCAGGCGGACCGACCCCTCGTCCAGCGCGATCGGCCGGGCGCAGGCCGCGTACACCGGGTTCTCCTCGACGATCCGGAGCAGCCGCGAACCGCGGCCGGGCGGCGTGGTCTTGATCATCTCCTCGGCGGACCGGATCAGCGGGTTGCTGCCGCGCAGGTACTCCTTGATCTCGGGCAGGTGGGCGCCGAGCGAGGGCAGCTCCGCGGCCTGGGCGTCCGTCAGTCCCAGGGCGGGGCCGAGGTGCTGGTTGATGTCGGCGTCGACGGCGATGACCGGGCGGCCCGCGGCGGCCAGGTGGCGGATGAACAGTGCGGACAGCGTGGTCTTGCCGCTGCCGCCCTTGCCGACGAACGCGATCTTCATCTGGGACTCCGGCTCTCGCTCTGGGGCCCGTGCGCGGGGCCGCTTGATCGATGTCTCGTCGCGCTGCTTCCGCGTCGTCCTTCCGTGCCGCTTCCGCCCTGCGCCGACGTCGACGATCTCCAGAATTGGAAATCGTTATCGTCTCCGATAGCGCTCATGCTATCCGGGGTTTCGGGCTCCCCGGCGGAGGGGAGTGAGGATTGCCTCTAACGGGTGATCCGGGGTTGCTGTTCCGGGAGGGGCCCTTCTTTCATTACTCTCGGGTAGGTGAGCACTGGAACAGATCCCCTCGCCCCGCTGGCCCAGCTCCCCGGGGTGCCCGACGCCGTGGCCGAGGTGCGCAAGGCCGTCGACCGCCTCTACGGGCACCGGGTGATGCGCCGCCGCGCGGCCGAGGTCACCTCCGAATCCGCGCTGCGCGGCGCCCGCGCGTCGGCGGCGCTGGCCGGGGCGGACTGGCCGCTGGAGGAGGTCCGGCGCCGCAGTGACTTCAGCGCCGACCACGAGTCGCGTACGGTCGGCGCCGCCCTGCGGATCGCCGCCGAATCCGGCCAGCTGCTGAGCGTCTGGCGGCACTCGCCGCTCCAGGTGCTGGCCCGGCTGCACCTGCTGGCGGTCGGCGACGCCGACGCCGCCGCCGGGCGGCCGCGACAGGCCGGTGAGGCGGCCGAGGAGCTGTTCCCGCTGGAGCTCAAGCCGGTGGAGAGCGTCGAGGCCGACCCTGCGGCCGGCGAGCCGGTGCCCGCCCTGCCGCCGGCCCCCGGGGCCGAGGAGGTCGCCGCCCGGCTCGACCAGCTCTCCCGGCTGCTGGTCGCCCGCGCGGAGGGCCAGGGCGTGGGGACGCCGGCCCTGGTGGTGGCTTCGGTGGTGCACGGGGAGCTGCTCGCGCTGCGGCCGTTCGGCTCGCACAACGGCGTGATCGCGCGGGCCGCGCAGCGGATCGTGCTGCTCGCGGAGGGGCTCGACCCGAAGTCGATCTGCCCGGCCGAGGTCGGGCTCGCGGAGCTCGGCACGGACGCCTACCGGCGGGCGCTGGCCGGCTACCTGGCGGGGACGGAGGAGGGCCTGGCGGCCTGGATCGGGCACTGCGGCCGGGCGCTGCGGCTCGGCGTGCGGGAGAGCACGGCGGTCTGTGAGGCGATGCAGCGCGGCATGGTCTGACCGGGGTTCCGGAGGGCCGCCCCGGCCTGCCCGCCGGGGCCGGCCGCCGGACTCGGCCCGGCCGGGCCCGAACGGCGAGATCCCGAGGCCGCGCCACCACGAACGGCGAGATCCCGAGGCCGCGCCACCACGAACGGCGAGATCCCGGGCCTGAACAGCGAGATGCGGCGGCACCTGATCCTGCCGGGCGCCGCCGCTGGTACAGGTACCGGGTGACCATGCATGCACCGGAAGTGCCCATCAGACGGGGATCCTGCCCGTTCGTCTGGTGCGGCGGCCCGACAGCGGGTCGGCTGCATGTGGGTGCTCGGTTATCTGTACGCGGTCCGTGGGGCCTGAACTGCGTTGTCGGTTTGACCTCTTCGGGTCCTGACCGGGTCTCGCGGGCCGTGCTTCATTTGTATCGCGTTTCGGGCGAAAGGGGAACCCGAAACGAGAAGTCTTCGGCTTTTGCCCGTTTTGTACCAAACCGCACTGGTTGGGCTTGTTGTGCCCCGGGGCCCTGCAACTGGGGCGGCAGGCCGTTCGGGCGCCGGGGCGGAGCCCGAACGGGCGGGACGGTCGGTCGCTCAGGCCGTCGGGCGGCGCCGCCGCGCCGCGTACCAGATCACTCCGGCGGTCAGCACCGCCGTGCCGATCGCCACCGCGGTCAGCACCGAGCGGCTCGGTGCGGAGAACTCCGGGAGCCGCCGCCGCAGTTCCACCGGTCGGTCGAAGACCAGCACCGGCCACTCGCGCGCCACCGCCTCCTTGCGCAGGGCGCGGTCCGGGTTGACGGCGGAAGGGTGACCCACCGCCTCCAGCAGCGGCAAGTCGGTGGAGGAGTCGCTGTAGGCGTAGCACTCGGAGAGGTCGTAGCCCTCGGACTCGGCCAACTCCCGGATGGCGGCCGCCTTGTTCTCGGCGTAGGCGTAGTAGTCGATCTCGCCGGTGTAGCAGCCGTCCTCGATCTTCAGCCGGGTGGCGATCACATGGTCCGCGCCGAGGAGCGCGCCGATCGGCTCGACCACCTCGGAGCCGGAGCTGCTGACGATCACCACGTCGCGGCCGGCCGCATGGTGCTGCTCGATCAGGGAGGCGGCCTCGTCGTAGATGATCGGGTCGATGAGGTTGTGCAGGGTCTCGGCGACGATCTCGCGGACCTGCTGGACGTTCCAGCCCCGGGTGAGCGCGGAGAGGTACTCGCGCATCTTCTCCATCTGGTCGTGGTCCGCGCCGCCGACCAGGAAGACGAACTGGGCGTAGGCGCTGCGCAGTACGGCCCGACGGTTGATCAGACCGCCCTGGTAGAACGGCCGGCTGAAGGCGAGGGCGCTCGACTTGGCGATGATGGTCTTGTCGAGATCGAAGAAGGCCGCCGTCCTGGGGCCGGCCGGGCGCGGGCGGGCGGCCGGGGGCGTCGGGGCGGCGCTCTCGGCCGACGCGGCGGGCTCGGCGGTGGAGCCCGGGGACTTGTCGGCGTACTCGTCGGCGTTCTCGGTGGTGTCCACGGGAACCGAGGATAGAGGGCGCCACAAAAGAGCCCGCCATTCGGCGTACTCGTGGGCGTGCGGGTTTGTGTTTCTGGCCGCTCGGGTACACCATGGAAGTCACGGATCGTTCGCGACCGTGCTAACCCGGTCCGGCTCCTCCCCCCCGAGTCGGGCTGTGGATAGACGACCCCCGCTCTCCCCCCCGGCGGGGGTCGTCGCACGTCCGGGGCCATTTTCAGGGCTTGAACGGCTTCTGCGGAGGATTCCGCACCGGCTCTGCCGGGCGTCTACAGGGGGTGTCGGGGCGCGGCCCCACGCGTCTGGTTTCGTCACTCTGTGTTGCCGGTTGCTCATCGCTGCCCGGGGCCCGTGCGAGGTCCGTGGAGGCCCGGAAGCGCCCACGGTGAGATCCCCGAAGAGATCCGTCACGAGACTCCGGAGAGATGGCGGAGATGGCGCGGGGGGCTTCCTTGCGGACCCTGCCCGAGGGCCGGCCGTGCCTCGTGCGAGCTGTGCCGGTTCTTCTCGGTGAGGCGGTTTCGTCAATTCTTTGCTCAATAGCCCCCCGTCCGGGTGAACGTAGTTATCCACAGGCCCGAGTTGTCCACAGACATTCGGAACCGGGCTGACGGAATCAGGATCACCCCCCACCGTGATGGACGGCAGCGGTTGCCGGGCCCCGAGCAGGGCGCCCCCGGTCGGCCGCCTGCCGGACCTGTCCGGACGTGCGCCCGTACCGCTCCACGCGGACGGACGCCGCAGAGGGGAGACCACCATGTCGACACCGATCACCGGCCATGCCTCCACCCACGGGCCGGAGGCCGCCGGCCCGCTCGTGGTCACCGAGGACGAGAGCCTGGCCGAGCACCTGCTGCGGCTCTGCGCGGCGGCCGGGGCGGAACCCCGGCTGATCCGGGGTGCCCCGCCGCCGCGCGGGCTCTGGGAGGGCTCGTCACTCGTGCTGGTCGGCGACGACCAGGCCGAGCGGTGCGCCGGGCTCCCCCGGCGCACCGGGGTGCTGCTGCTCGGGCTGGACCTCGACGACCCCGGGGTCTGGGTCAGAGCCGTCCAACTCGGCGCTGAGCACGTGCTGTTCCTGCCGGACGCCGAGGCCTGGCTGCTCGACCGGATCGCCGACGCGGCGGAGGGTGTCGGCACGCCGGCGCTCACCGTCGCGGTACTCGGCGGCCGGGGCGGGGCCGGTGCCTCCACCCTGGCCTGCGCGCTCGCGGTCACGGCCGCGCGCACGGGCCGGCGGACCATACTCGTCGACGGCGACCCGCTGGGCGGCGGGCTCGACATCCTGCTCGGCGGCGAGACGGCCGGCGGCCTGCGCTGGCCCGACCTGGCCGGTTCACGCGGCCGCGTCAGCGGCGCCGAGCTGGCCAAGGCGCTGCCGGTGCTGAAACGGCTGACCACGCTGTCCTGTCTGTCCTGGGACCGCGGTGACACGCTCGCCGTACCGCCCGAGGCCATGCGCAGCGTGCTGGCAGCCGCCCGTCGGCGCGGTGGCCTGGTCGTGGTCGACGTGCCGCGCCACCTCGATCCGGCGGCCGGGCAGGCGCTGGAGCAGTCCGACACGGCGCTGCTGGTGGTGCCCGCCGAGCTGAGAGCGGTGGCCGCCGCCGACCGGGTCGCGGCGTCCGTGCGGATGCGGCTCGACGACCTCCGGATGGTGGTGCGCCCGATGCGGCCGTTCGGGCTCCCGGCCCACCGGATCGCGCGGGGGCTGCGGCTGCGGCTCGCCGGAGAGCTGGGGGCGGAGCCCGGGCTGGCCGCCGACGTCGAGCAGGGCGTGCCGCCCGGGATCCGTGAGAACGGCCCGCTGGCGCGCTTCTGCGAAACCTTCCTGGACGAGGTGCTGCCGCCGGTTCCGGCGGTCGGAGGAGGTGTCTACTGATGGTCCGTCTGCGCAGAACGGGCAATGCGGCCGGGGGCGGCCTCGGTGCCGCTGCCGGTGGCCGGGGCGGCGGTGCGCGGGAGCACCGGCTGCTCAGGAGCGTCACGGCGACCGGCGGGCACCCGGAGCCGGGTTCGCGGGCCGAGCCGCCCCCGTACGGGCGCACGGCCCGGGAGGAACGTACGGCCGCGCTGGTCGACGCCGTGAGGCTCAGGCTGGCCGAGTCCGGAGCGCCGCCGACGGCCGGGTCCGTCGCGGCGGTGCTGCGGGCCACCCGGCCGCCGCTCGGCGGCGACGACGTCCTCGACACCGTGCGATCGCTGCGGGCCGAGCTGGTGGGTGCGGGCCCGCTGGACCGGCTGCTGGCGGCGCCGGACGTCACGGACGTCCTGGTCAACGGCCCGGACGAGGTCTGGGTAGACCGGGGCGGCGGGCTCCGGCGGGCCGCCGGGGTCCGCTTCACGGACGCCGAGGCGGTCCGGCGGCTGGCGCACCGTCTCGCGACCGCGGCCGGGCGACGGCTGGACGATGCCCGGCCCTGGGTGGACGCGCGGCTTCCGGACGGCACCCGGCTGCACGCGGTGCTGCCGCCGATCGCCACCGGCTGCACCCACATCTCCCTGCGGGTCTGCCGGCCGCGCCCGTTCACACTCGACGAGCTGGTGGCCGGCGGGGCGCTGCCCGCGACCGGTGCCGAGCTGCTGGCGGGCATCCTGCGGGCGCGGCTGTCCCTGCTGATCAGTGGCGGGACGGGTACGGGGAAGACAACCCTCCTGGCGGCGTTGCTCGGGCTGGTCGGGCCGGACGAGCGGATCGTCGTCGTGGAGGACTCGGCCGAGCTGCGGCCGGCCCACCCGCACGTGGTCCGGCTGCAGAGCCGCCCGCCCAACCAGGAGGGGCTCGGCGAGCTCACCCTGCGCGACCTCGTCCGGCAGGCCCTGCGGATGCGTCCGGACCGGCTGGTCGTCGGGGAGGTCCGGGGCGCCGAAGTGTCGGACTTGCTGGCCGCGTTGAACACCGGCCACGAGGGTGGCTGCGGCACCGTGCACGCGAACACCGCGGCGGACGTGCCGGTCCGGCTGGAGGCGCTCGGGTCGCTCGCAGGGCTGGACCGGCCGGCCCTGCACAGCCAACTCCGGGCCGCCCTCGACCTGGTGGTGCACCTGGTGCGGGAGCCGGCCTCCGGACGGCGCCGGGTCGCCGAGATCCACACACTGGCCGGTGATCGCGACGGCCTGGCCGTCACCACGCCGGCGGTGACCTTCGCGGCGGACGGCACGGCCCTCCCCGGCGAGGGCTGGGAGCGGCTGCTCCGGCTGCTGGCGGCGCGCGGGGTGACGCTCGCCGGGGGGCTGCCGTGACGGCGGTACGGGCGGTGGAAGGGCTGTTCGTCCTGCTGCTGTGCGGGTGTGTGGCGGGCGCCTGGGCACTGCTCGGGCCATGGCGAGGGAAGGCCGGGGAGAAGGGTGGTCGCTGACATGGCGAAAGATCAGCTGTTGCTGTGCTGGGTGACGGTGCTCTGCGTCGCGGCGTCGGCCGGGTGGTACGCGCTGCAGCGGGCGGCGGCGGGCGCTCGCCGACACGTGCTCCTGCCGGCCGGTGACGGCGGTGGGTTAGGCGACGGCAGCAGGAGGAGCGCCGCGCGCCGGGGCCCGCCGGTGGTGGATGCCAGGTGGTGGCCGCTCCGCAGACCAGATTGGCTGATGCCTGAACTGCTGCTGTTCCCGGCAGGGTTGGCGGCGTGGCCGGGTTTGGGCTCGCCCGTCCCGTTGCTGGCGGCCGCACTGGCCTACCTTCCGCTGCGCCGCTGGCGGCAGCGGCGCAGCGTGACGGCGGCGGCCCGGCACCGATCGGCGGCGATCGTCGAGCTCTGTGCCGGGCTGGCAGGGGAGTTGCGGAGCGGGGCGACACCCGAACAGGCGCTGCACGTGGTGACGACGCGTATTGCCGCGGACCGCGAGGCGCTGCACCGGATCGGCGAGGAGCCGGTGGCCCGACTGGCGGCCGGCCGCTACGGCGGGGACGTCCCGCTGGCGTTCCAACTGCTCGCCGAGCTGCCGGGCGGCAGCGGGGCGACGGCGATCGCCGCCTGCTGGCGGGTCACTGCCGACGGGGGTTCGGGCCTGGCGGCCGGGCTGGACGGGGTCGCCGAGGCGCTGCGCGCGGAGCAGGCGCTGGCCGAGGAGATCACCGCGGAGCTGGCGGCGCCGCGGACCACGATCGCCGTTCTGGCGGCGCTCCCCGTCGCCGGGCTGCTGCTCGGGGTGGCGCTCGGGGCCCGGCCGGTGGCCGTCCTGCTCCACACTCCCGCCGGGCTGGCCTGTCTGGCGGGCGGGGCGGCCCTGGAGGGGCTGGGTCTGGCGTGGACGGCGCGGATCGTCCGGGCGGCGGCGCGAGGGGCCGTGGAAGCGCCCAGGAGTGCTGAACGGGAGGAGCGCCGGGCCGGGGGTGTGGCCTGGGTCGGCGATGGCCGGTGGCGGTGCGGCATCTCGCGCACGAAGACGCGGCCGGGGCGGCCGAGCGGGTCGTTCCGGGTCGAGGTGATGTCGACATGAAGCCGGGGGCCGGTTGGAGCGTCCTGGTGCCGGCGGTGCTGATGGTGGCAGCGGGGGCATTGCTCCTGCGGCGAGGAGCGATGCGGTGGGCGGGGCGTCGGAGGTCGGCCTGGATCCGGGCCCGGGCCCGGCCCCTCGGGCGGGCCGCCCGGCGGTGGGGAGGGCCGGTGCGGGGCAGGTGGGGTGCGCGGATCCCGGCGCCGGGGGCCGACGGCGCGGGGCGCGCCCGGCGGGCGGCCTTGGCGGTCGCTGCCGGGCTCGGTGCGGCCGTGGCGCTGGGCGGCGATGCCGGACTGGCGGTGGGCGTCCTTCTGGCCGCCGCGCTGTGCCGGTGGCTGCCGAAGGCGAGGTCCCCGGACGAACGGCGGGCTGCCCTGGAGGAGGAGCAGCTCACCCGGCAGCTTCCGCTCACGGCGGAGCTGCTGGCGGCCTGCCTCGGTTCGGCGGCCTCGCCGGCCGTGGCGGTGGCGGCGGTCGGCCGGAGCGTCGGCGCCCCCATGGGGCCCCGGCTGGTGGCGATCGCGGCGGAACTGGCCCTGGGAGCACCGCCGGAGGTCTGCTGGACCAGGCTGGGCGGAGAGCGCCCGGCGTTGGCGCCGCTGGCCCGCTGTCTGGTCCGGACGAGCCTCAGCGGGGCTCCGGCGGCCGGGCCGCTGATCGGTCTGGCACATGGCTGGCGGACGGCGGCCGCGCGTACGGCGCACGCCCGCGTCCGCCGCGCCGGGGTCCTCGCGACGGCGCCGTTGGGGCTCTGCTTCCTCCCGGCGTTCGTGCTGATCAGCGTCGTCCCGGTGGTCATCGGGCTCACCACTCGCTTCGCCCAGGCGATGTGAGTCGGTGTCGGGATGGTGCGGGCGGGGAGGTGTCCGCGCGGGTGGTCCTGTGCGGGTGGTCCTGTGCGGACGGTTCTGTGCGGGCGGTTCTCGCGGGGCGGTGCCCGCGTGGTGCGGGGCAATGTCCGCTTGGGAAATCGATGTCAACCATCAATCATCGGAGGAGAGTTCCATGACCGTAGTGATCACACCGGAGATCGTCGACGGGCGTCCCGGCCGTCGCCTGTACGAGCTGTGCCGGCGCCGGGGCCTGTGGGTGGCCGGGCGGGCCCGGCGGTCGGTCCGGGTCAGGGCCAGGTCGGACGCCGGGATGACCACGGCCGAGTATGCGGTCGGCACGCTCGGGGCGTGCGCCCTGGCGGCTGGGCTGTACAAGGTGGTGACCAGTCCGACCATGATCGGCGGGTTGACCGAGCTCCTGGACAGGGCGCTCCATGCGACGTGATGATCCGTTGGCGGAGCGGCCTCGGTCGATCCGTCGGCACACCGGGAGCCGCCGCGTTCGGGTCCCCGATCAGGGTCGGGGTCAGCGGCGCAGGGGCCCGCGTCGGGGCGATGCGGGCTTCGTCACGGCCGAGACGGCGGTCGCCCTGCCGGCCTTGGTGCTGCTCGCCGTGATGCTGATCTGGGGCGTGCTCGCGGCGGGCGCGCAGATCCGCTGCGTGGACGCGGCGAGCGTGGGTGCCAGGGCGGCCGCGCGCGGGGAGGCGGACGCCGCCGCCATCGCCCGTTCGGCGGCCCCGTCCGGGGCGGACGTGCAGATCGTGGTGGCGGCGGACACCGTCCGGGTCACGGTGGACGCACCGTCGTCGCCGCCCGGCCGGCTCGGCTCGCTGCTCTCGGTGCGGCTGGGCGCGGCGGCCGTGGCGGCACGGGAGGACACCCTGGCGGGTGGCGGAGGCGGTGGTGGCCCGTGGCCGCCCTGAGGCGGGCTGCGGCCGGGCTTGCCGCAGAGGTGCGGAGGGTGGCGCGGGTCCGCACCGCCCGGGCGGTTGCGGGGCGCGGGGCCGACGCTGGGTCCGCGACGGTGTGGCTGGTCGCGTTCGCGGTGCTCGGGTGCGCAGCGTTCACGGCCACGCTCGCGGTGGGTGCGGTGGCCGGCGCCCGGCACCGGGCGGAGTCCGCCGCCGACCTGGCGGCCCTCGCGGCCGCGGACCGGCTGCTGCTGGACGTGGACGGCGGTTGCGGGCGGGCGGCCGGGATCGCCGCCGCGCAGGCGGCCACCGTGGTCTCCTGCACGGTGGACCGGGAGGCGGACGCCGTCGAGGTGGTGGCCGAAGTGCCGGTCGGTGGGCTGCCCGTGCGGCTGCCGGTCGGACCGGCCCGTGCACGGTCCCGCGCCGGCCCGGTCCGCGCGACGGCTGCCGTGGCGGAGGCCGCGACGTCCGCCTCGGCATCCACCACGGTGGGTGCCGTGGCGGATGCCGGCCTCAGTGCGACGGCGGGTGGCTCATGAGTCCTCTGCGGTCTCGGCGGAGGCGTCGGCTTCCGCCGCCTCCTCTGCCACCTCCCGAGCCGCCTCGTCTGCCACCTCCCGAGCCGCCTCCCAGG